>CANLCA010000214.1 GCA_947487925.1 Verrucomicrobiales bacterium
CAGGCAGAGACAGCCCAGCCTTGCTGCTGCCTCGAACGCCAGCCAGAAGCCTAGGAACGGTCCAAAGGAAAATGCGCAGTAGACGCGGTCACCTCTCTCCACGCCCGCGACGCGGAGCACCTCGGCCCACAAGTCTACCATCCCTCCCCAACTTTCCGGGGTGTCGAGCCAACGAATGACCCTCCCAGAG
Organism: Verrucomicrobiales bacterium; assembly: GCA_947487925.1. Lineage (GTDB taxonomy): Bacteria > Verrucomicrobiota > Verrucomicrobiia > Limisphaerales > F1-80-MAGS106 > F1-80-MAGS106. Next base: position 191 of record CANLCA010000214.1, read on the forward strand.
GTGCCGCTGGTCTGATGGCAGCGCAAGTAATCCTCCAAGGGCTGGGTCAAATTGCTCCCGAATGGAGGGTTCGATCCTTGGTCGGCTGCAAAATCTGCCTTGGTTGAAAACGGAAACTGGTTCGCAAACGATTCGAGGCTGACTTTGGAGACGTCCAGTTGCGACTGGCTGATGCGATCAGAGTAGAACGGATTCCGACCGGACAACTCTTGGAGAAGCCCTCGAAGCAGGGCTGTCTGTCGCGACCGGATCTCGGTCCGGGATGGGAACGGCAAGTGTCCGCTCACTGAAGTTTTGGCGAGCCAGCCTCCGCGGAAGGGGCTGCGGTCTGGGCCGTTGCAGCGACCGCCTTGGGAGCGGGTGGGTTGGGTTTGTAAAATGTGACCAGACAACCGCCGGCGGCCGCCAGGGCGATTCCCAGATAAAAAGGCCATTTAATCGAAGCCCATCCCCCATCGGGCGGGTGCGCCAGGATGGAATACAGCGCGTTCACGACGGGCGCGCCCGCAAATATGATCGACATCACTACCGCAGGGGTCCCCTTGGCTCCAAAAGCCAGCAATACCCCAAAGGCGCCAACGGCGCCCACAACCCCGGCGATGAGCGACCACCAAAGACCTTTCGCTGGAAAACTCCAGGTGGCCCCTTTGAGCAGCAACATCCCCAACGGCGCCAGCACCGCCGTGAGAAAATATGCCACACCGACAAACAAAAACGCTTTGTAACGACCGTTCACTGGATCCTTCATCGCCAGTTGGCCGGTGTGCAGAAAAATCCCGTAAACACCCCACGAAAAAACAGTGAGCAGCGCATACGCAAGCCAGGCAAGACCCGGCTGGTTCGGTGGTGTCGTCGTCATGTGGGGGAAGTTTTAAATCGAATTGCCGCCCTCCGCAAACCTAAAGCGAGGAGGGCTGGGGCTCCTCTCCAAAGTGATTTACTAACCGTTCAGTTTTGAGTAACCGCTGGAGGTCGCTTGTCTTCGTTCTAGATTCACCATCGGCATGGATGAAGAGGAGCTATATGGCGTCAGGGGAGAAAGCGAGTAGGTTACGCTGCATCACATAATCTCGCTGGATGCCTGAGGACGTGGTTACCCTGGTCTTACGAACGTGTGGCCGAAAGCCGGCATCCCCGCACCCCAATTGCTCGAGTCATTTTCTCGCGAATCCCAAGCCCGCGAGTGGGTCAATCCCGATCAAGCCCGGCCGGAGCAAGGCTCTGGGCCGGCATCGTTCGACCCCCTGCACGGGAGCGGATCCAGGCGCCGAGGTCGTCGAGGTAGGAATAGGCCACGGGTGTGACAAGCAGGGTGAGAAGCAGGCACAGGCTTTGGCCGCCAATGACCACCACCGCCACGGCGCGCCGTTCCTCCGCGCCAGGGCCCGACCCCACCGCGAGGGGGAGCATCCCGGCGACCAGCGCGAGCGTCGTCATCAGGATGGGACGCAGCCGATCCTTGTTGGCCTGGAGGATGGCGGGCAGACGTTCCATGCCCTGTTTGCGCAGCGTGTTCATGTGATCGATTTGTAGAATCGCATTCTTTTTCACGACGCCGAACAACACCAGCAGCCCGAGCGCCGAGTAGAGGTTCAGAGTGTTGCCGGAGATCCAGAGGGAAAGCAGGGCGAAGGGGAGGGACAATGGCAGGGACAGCAGGATGGTGAGAGGATGTACAAGGCTTTCGTATTGCGACGCAAGGATCATGTACATGAAAACGATCGAAAGAAGAAAAGCCCAGAGAAACTCCTTGAATGTGGCTTCGAGCTCGCGTCCGCGTCCAGCCACCCGGTAAGTGTAAGCGGGGGGCATGTTCAGGGACTTCGCCGCGTCGCGGAGTGCCTCCAACCGATCGGCTAGCGCGAAGCCAGGAGCGACGGCGCCGCGAACGCTGATGCTGCGCTGCCGCTCCAGACGATCGATTCGCGAGGCGGTTTGGGCACGCACAATCTGGACGACGTTATCAAGCCGGACCAACCCGCCTCCCTTTTTGGGAACGAACAGCCGGGAGATCGCGGAAATATCGTTCCGGTCATGGTCGGCAAGACGAAGTTGCACGTCGTAGTCGTCGTTCACGCTGTTGTCACGAAAGCGCGAAACCCGGGGATCGCCTCCCACCATGAGGCGCAGGGCGTTGGCGATGTCCTGAGTGTCCACTCCCAGGGCGGCAGCCCTTTCGCGATCGATCTGCACCCGCAATTCCGGTTTGTCGAGCTTGAGCGATGTGTCCAGGTCCAACAGCCCGAGCTCGGGACCTTTGTCGCGCAGGGCCTCCGCGTACTTCGAGAGTTGTTCGAGATCCGGCCCCAGGAGCGCAAAGTCAACGTCCCAGTTCGGGCCGCCCAGGCTGATGGAAGAGGCCAGATTTCGCACACCGATGCGGACATCCGTGAACGGTCTGAGCCGCTTGCGTATCTCCTGCATGACATCACGCTGGGTGATGCGGTTTGAGAAAGCTTCAGAAGGTTTTGAGGAGAAGAGCTTTCTCATTGAAAATCCTCGTTCCGAATGCGGCGCCAGGCGCACGTAGATCCGCCCGTTGTTCGGTGTCGAGGAGGGTCCCCCGCTGGCACCCGCCATCGTGAGCAGGACACGTATGGTGGGGATGGTCTGCAGCTCCCTCTCAACACGGAGCATGACCGTGTTCATGACTTCCAGGCCGGTTCCCTCTTTGGCGCTGACGCTGACTTCAAATTCCCCTTCGTCGGTGTTCCCCGGGGTGAACTCTTGCTGAACCAATTTGTAGAGCGGAATGGAAGTCAACATGACCACGCAGCCCAACGTGGCAATGAACCATCGGTGTCTCATGGACCAGGCAAGCGAGAGCGAGTAGCCGCGATCTATCCATGAATAAAACCCGCGTCGCGAGCGAGCTCCGCCGTGCTGGGCGAGGGTCACGTCGATGGAACGGAGAAGCCGGGCCGACATCATCGGAGTGAGTGTGAAAGAGACTAGCAAGCTCACTAGAACTGCGACCGCCGCGGTCAGGCCGAATTGGAAGAGGAACCGCCCCGCGACGCTCGACATGAAGGAGACGGGCACGAAGATCACCACGAGACTGAACGTGGTGGCCATGACGGCCAGGCCTATTTCCTTCGTTGCGGCCTGCGCGGCTTCGAAAGCGGACATGCCCTTTTCCTCGACAAACCGGAAAATATTTTCCAGCACCACGATGGCGTCGTCGATCACAATTCCCACCATCAGCACCAAGGCGAGCATGGTGACACTGTTGAGCGTGAAGTTGAGGGCCCACATCATGCCGAAGGTGGAGATGACCGAAGCCGGAATGGCGATTGCCGCGATCAGGGTGGATCGCCAGCTTTTCATGAACACAAGCACCACCAGGCTCGCAAGGATGCTGCCCAGAACCAGATGCAGTTTGATCTCGCTCAGGGCCTCATGGATATAGCGGGACTGGTCGCGGATGACCTCCAGCCGGACATCTGGTGGAAGCTGCGCCACAATGGAGGGGATTTTAGCCTTGAGCCCATCGATGACCTGAACGGTATTGGCCCCGGACTGGCGCCGTATGTCCAAGCTCACGGTCGTCTGCCCGTTCAGGCGCGCCACGGAGCGCAGTTCTTTGGTGCCGTCCTCTGCCCAGCCGATGTCGCGGACTCGGATGGGAATACCTTTGGCGGTGGCGATGACGAGATCGTTGAATTCCTTCGGATCCGTCATCCGCCCCAAAGTGCGCAGGGTCTGCTCTTGCTTGCGCCCAGTGACGTTGCCTCCGGGGACGTTCGCGTTCTGCCGGACGATAGCCTCGCGCACCGCAGTGATCGGAATCTGGTATGCCGCCAAGCGATCGGCGTCCACCCAGATGTTGATCGACCTCGGCAGCCCTCCAAATATCTCCACTTCACCCACTCCATCGGAACGTTCCAACTGAACTTTGACTATCTTGTCGGCCATTTCGGTGAGCTCCCGCACGGAACGGTCGCCGGCGAGGGCGAGGCCCAGGATGGGAGCAGCATCGGTGTCGAACTTGGTGACCCTGGGGGGATCGGCTTCCCGGGGCAGGTCATCAATCGTGGCGGCAACGCGGTTACGCACGTCTTCGGCCGCCTGGTTGGCATCACGGCTCAGATTGAAACGGATGATCACGAACGAGCGGCCAACCCCGGAGAAGGATCGAAGTTCAGCGATGCCCTCGACGGTGTTCACGTTCTCTTCGATCCGCTGGGCCACCATCGACTCCATCTCGACGGGGGAAGCTCCCGGGATGGAAGTGCTCACGTACACCGTGGGAATATCGACAGAGGGCGTACGATCCACGTTCAGCCGGAAGTAGGCAGTGGCTCCTGTGACCACGAGGGCCATGATCAACATGGTGGCAAAGACTGGCCGCCGGATGCTGATTTCCGCGAGCTTCTGCATTACGATCCAGGCCTCTTCGGAGGCTGTGGTCCGCCCTTTGCAGGCGGGTTTTCAACCGTGACGAGCTGGCCGGTACGCAGACTGCCTGGATCGAGAACCACGACGTCGTTCTCCTTGGCTCCGGAAAGAATTTCCACAAGGGCACCTTCCCTCCGGCCTGTGATCACGCTTCGTTCCAAAGCCTTGCCATCCTTGACCAGAAACACCTTCTCAAGACCGGCGAAGGTGGCGATGGCCTGAGCTGGGGCCAGAAGCACACTCTCCTGGGCGGCGACGATGATTTCTGCGCGGGCGAACGCACCAGGCCGGAGGGATCCATCCGTGTTCTGAAAATCCGCCTCCGCAGTCAGGGTCCGGCTCTGATCGCTGATGACGGGGCTCAACCTCTTGAGTTCGCCGGAGAAATGGTTCGTGTCGCCGTCGATGGTGATGCGGACGTGCTGGCCAATCTTGATTTTAGGGGCGTCGCGTTCGGAGACATCGACGCGGAGGCGGAGGGGATCCATGCGAACGATGGAAATGACCGGGGAACCAATGGCAAGGATCTCGCCGGGCTGCGCGCGACGCTCGACGACTCTTCCGTCAAACGGCGCGGAAATCTGGGTGTCGGCAAGCTCTTGTTTGGCGACCTCGACCTGAACCCTGCGTTGGGCAAGGAGCGCTTGCTTTTGGCGCACCTCCTCACCCGCGAGTTGGTCCTTGGTTTCGGCCACACGGAAGCCGGCCTCGACAGCCTCGAGTTCGGCATCGGGCAGAATGCCTTGAGCCCGTAGTTTCAGGGCGCGGTCGCGGGCTTTGAGGGATTCATCAAGGAGAGCACGGGCCTGCTTGACGGTACTGGTTTTCTCGAACTCGATAGAATCGTCAACCCCATCGAGAGGCAGCCCCAAAGGTGCCCGGGCTTGCGCCAGGAGAGCTTGGGCCTGGAGCAGGCGGAGCTCGTGATCCCGGGATTCAAGGCGGGCGATGACGCTGCCTTTTCGAACCTCGCTGCCGAGATCGACGGGCAAGGTCTCAAGGCGGCCTGCGACCTTAGTGCTCAGCGTGGCCAGGTCGATGGGGGCGAGGGTGCCCGTCACCTGCACTGCCCTATCGAGATAACCGGACACAACTTTGCCGACTCGGACCGACCGCGTCGGGGTCGATTGGGAACCCACACCAGATTTGGGCGGGGGCTGCCCGCCAGGCCGACATCCGGGCAGAAGTAGCGCCATGGCCGCAAGCCAAAGGAGATGAAATGATGAGAGCCTTAGAACCATTTTGAACAGAGCGTGGCAGGAAGGCTAGAGATTCAACGCGCCC
>CANLCA010000215.1 GCA_947487925.1 Verrucomicrobiales bacterium
CCAAGAGTGAGGTTCAGCAAGGTCATTTTACCAGGCTGGCCCAGGGCCGAATAATCACCCTTCATCTCGATGGGAAGATAGAGGGTATCACGAATGCGCACGTGGATCTTGAAGGGAACCGTCGGACGCATGGCCGTGGGCTTATAGAGATCGCTCGTGATCCCTGAATCCATGGGCACTGTGAGCTGATAGTTTTGCCCCGGCTCGCCCCTGAAAACAATCCGCGTTGTGAGCTTGGTGCCCGAAGCAGACTCAAACAGAATTTCGGCGTTGTCCACCTCCAACGGATTGCCCAACTCATCCCGCACCAGGCCGTAAATCAGGTGGTGAGGGGCGGGTGGAAAAGCGTGTAAGGAAGACTCGGGCAGCAAGGATATGGCAAGCATCGCCAGGACAAGCAAACACCGGCCTGAACGATCAGGTTCGGAACCAGGAGAACGTTTGGGAGTCACGGCTGGAACTAATGCTGACCCCCGGGGATGCCGCGAACTCGCGATTGAGACCGCTTCATGTGGGGGCTGCGTTTCGGGTTTCATGGGTGAAAAACGAGAAGGTTGAGTGCCACGATCAGTTGCCCGAGTAGGAATAGGTCACGAAGTTCAGCTTGATGTCCTTCACCGAAGCGATAAAGCGTTCAAGGCCTTCTTTCGAATCATTCAGCAAGGTCCTTCCTGGAATCACGAGTTTCCATTGGCTGTTCCACACCGAACGACCGATCAATCGGTTGTTGGTATATTGGGAACGTTGCAATCCACCAGAGCCTGTGTAGAGGTCTTGGTTGAAGAGGTTGGCCACCGACACTGGGCGGAACGCCTGATGTTTGCGCAGGCTGAAGAGCGGCTCCGTCAGCGAACTGCTCGATTGCCAGAGCTGGGCGTTCGAGAAGTCCGAGGCGCCGATGTTAAACGGCATTGGCACGCTGACGTCGTCGACGGTCCACGTGCGAATCGCGCTCTGATCGCCGAGTGGCGGCGTGCGCATTGAATCGAGGCCTACCGGGATGAGGTAGATGTAGGGGTTCGCGGACAACGCCCGGGCGTCCAAAAACGCCAGATTGGGATCGGATGGTGAAACGCCTCCACCGCCGTTCACTGCCGACGCATTCGCGGCGGGGTCGTCCATACCGCGGTAGCCTTCCAACGCGACACCGGCGGCAAACAGTTTAGTTGCGAAAGAAGCGGGACTGAAGGCGTGATCTTTGGCGGCCAGAGGTTGGCCGAAAAGGTTCAAGCCATCGGCGACCGTGGTGCTGAAACTCAGGACGATCCCGGGCACCGGCAACCCGTCGCCGCGATCAATCTGCATGCAGAACCGGCGGACATCGGAATCTGTCAAAATATTGGCCATCCGACCGCGCTGGAGAACGTCGGTCCAGTTAGGGTCTCCATCATTGCCTGGAAGGATTCGGAAATTCTCCGTCCGCAGCGACACGGTGGTGCCGTAGGCATCCGGGTTATTGAATCCGAGGCGACCTTTGATCACCTCCCAATCGGCGAACATCTCGGCCATGGTGCTGGAGAGTCCAGGGTCGCCCGTGTTGCTGCCGGCGAATTGTGGTTCACCATTTCGAACCACACCCAAGGCGCGGGATTGGATGATCCGGCTGATAAACTTCTGGCCCTGGCTCGTTCCAAGAAGCCCAGTCTCGTAATCATATGCTTGGGCAGCCATGAAGGCGTAGCGCGCGGACAGGTCGAACAAGGTCTTGTAGCGTTCGAGCTTTTCATTGCGGAACAAGCGGAAAGCAGCGTCGCGTGTTCGGTAGCCCTGGATTACCGCGGCCGCGCCTCGGCGGAAGGCTTCGCGCTCCATCTGGATGCGTTCGCCGCTGGCGACAAGAACCGAGAGGTTGCGCTTCGCTTCATCCAAATCACGGAGGCGGCCGTTGATCACATCGATGTTCTCCTGTATCTTCGACAGGTACGGCTGCAGCGCAAACACTGCGGCATTCATCTCCGTCAGGGCGGAGCGCAACTTGATGTCAAGCTCCACCGATTTGATAAAGTCCTCCTCTCCAAACTTAACCGACATCGCTTGGAGTTTGGATAGATTATCCACCGCCTTGAGGATAGTGTAGGCAATACCATAGCCCGAGGATAAAGCCGTCCGCAGTGCTGGCCCAACAATGTCGCCACCCACGGATGTTCCAAGAATCTGGCTATTCGGGACTGCCGAGGTAGCGGTCAGGTAGGTCTTAACCAAGGTGGCCAAACCGATATCCACCGCTAAGCCGGTCACGTCCTTTACGTACTCCGAGATCTGGATGGCCTTGAGGGAATTTATTATCTGCGCATTGTCTGAAATCTGAGCATGGATTTGGCGCATCGTGCCGAGAGCTTGGGCGATCGCTGCGTCGAGCTCCACTTTGGCACGTTCTGAGCCAACCAACGACTCCATAAGCTCATGCTGTCGGCGCATAATCTCCGCCGAGGCGATTTGTAGCTTTCCGATTGATTTTCGAGGAGTTTTCCACGCCGGGGGTTTGACCATGGTGTCCCCTTCGTAATGGAATGACAGCGATCCTCTGTTCGTTTCCCCGAATCCGAGCGAACCATTCGCAAGGATACCTACAAGCTCGTTGGTGATGCCAAACTCCACCGGGCCTGGCCTGTCCTCCTTGCTTTGGTTATCAAAGAACAGCGAACCCGAGTTTGGCCGACTCGAAGATGAGTATGAGAAGGAGTCACGCGCCGTGCTTTTCGCCCACCAGTCAGGGAAGCGCTGCAGTGGCACAAAGAATTCCCGTGCCTGGCCGAAAGGCGTCAAAAGGCTCTGGCTGCTGGGGGACGTCGACGTCAACTCGGGCGCGTCGACATACGTGTAATGAACAATATCCGGCCCGGAGTAACCCTGTGCATAGGTCTTACCCGGTCCGACATCGTCGGGATAAGGGGTTCCATAAAGCTCAATCAGGGAATTGGTGTAGGACAACTCTTGGCGGCTGATGGAGTCCGTGTAATCACTCAGTGAATCCTGCTCGGATCTCATCAAACGGGTCACATCCTTAGCGTCATCGAAGGCGGCCACGGCATTGTTGAGCGCGGACTTGGCGCGCAGATAGATCTGTTCGAAATGAGTGCCTTGATCTCCATTCACAACGCCATTGGGATTGAGGTCGAAGGGAACCGCGGTCTTCGGCATCCCGATGGGGGTGCTACCCGCCTCGGCGTTGTCGACGGTAACCTGCAGGTCCTCCGCCAAACCAGCCAACTCCTGCAACTCCAGCACGGTCGTGCGATCAATCTTCTGAATTCCTGTGTGGCCAGGATCGGTGTCAACAGCCGGGAGAATCGCATTTCCGACGAGCCAATGAAGATAGGCTCCCTCCCCCGTCCGCACAGCCCAGTGATCCAGCGCCCAAGCTTCGGTTCGACCGGTGGCCGCGTTTGCTCGTGTCTGCGAGAGATTCTCCCATCCACCGTTGGCTCTGGCATCATAATTCCAACGCCAGGTCAGATCGGCCACCTGCTTCCCTGTGCGAGCCACCGCGACGGCGGCGGCCGCGAACTGGCGCTCGTGCTGATACCCCACTTGCACAGGAACCCCGAGCACGTTCACCGCCTCCGTGCTTGGAACCCAGTCAAAGCTGTTGTTCATCAGCAGAGAATAGAACCCGGTCAACGCCGTCAGATAATGTCCGTAGGCATCGCCGTGTCCTTGCGGGAAGAGTTTTGCGGCGTCACTCGCCCCAACCACTCCGTCGTTGTCCTGGTCCAGAATGTTGTAGTTGAGCGCGTAAATCGCTTCGCCAGAATTAATCCCCCGCGTGTAGTTCCACACGAGGCGATTATAGAAAGGGGCTGTCCCCACAGACGGCTGAAGGAAGTCGTCCCGCCCCCGCAGCAAGGCCAGCTCTTCCTCAAGCAGGGAGGGCACTTGGCCTTTGAATGAGAACAACGACGTGGCAATGTCGCCGTAGGTTTTATCCTTCGTACCGATCCCGATCGTGGGGTTGGACGCGTCGGCCCGGGCTTCATCCCCGAGGATCCTATACAGATCATTGATGTAACCTGCAGCCAGCAACAACGCATCATTTGCTGGCCCGTAGTTGATCGGTTGCGCAGCGTTGATGCTGAGGCTTTGGCCACGGCGCAGAACGGTCTCGTAGATCTCGATCAGGCCATAGTCATTGAGCGTCGTGGAGTTCAACGCCACGTCCCCTTCCCACCGTCGACCGGCTTGTGTCAAGAGGCTCACGTCGGTGTTGACCTTGTTGTTGAACAGATCCTTGGCGCGCTGGTTGAAGGGGTTGATGCCGGCAAGCACACGCTTGATCCAGCCTTCGGCGAGCGCGGGTGTCGTCCAACCCGACCATTGCAGGTGGAGCGGATGTTTGATGTCTGTGGCCCGGTAGCGGACGGTCAGGTAATTGTCCGCCAGGACCCTGATCCCGCTGCCACCCAGGGTGAACGTGGCCAGCGCCGAACCGCTTGCCAACGGTTGCCATCCGAGGGCTTGCATGGCCGCAGTGGTCGCTCCGTCGTTGCTGATCAACAACGGCGAACCGTTGACCGGGGGAGCGATCATCCACTGGTATTCATAGGAAGTGCTGCCCGCCACATCCGGGGTGTGTTGGAAAGAAACGAACTCGCTCAAAGGATTCTCCGAAGGCAGGACCTTCATCTGCCCTTGGTTCAGCGGACCTCCCACACGAATGATAAACATCGAAACCGGGTCGCCCTCTTTCGTAAACGCGCGGCCATTCCCCGCAAGCAGGGTGACATAACCTGTACCCGGGCCCGAGGCGCTCAAAGCGTAGGAATCGACCGCCGACTCGTCGCTCTCAATCTTCGCAACATTCAGGGCATTTACGGTTTTCGTGGCGCTTGGGTCCACAGAAAACGAACCGCTCAGCAAGGTTCGGTTGATCCAATAGGAGGGGCTTTCAGAAGGCTTCTTGTCTTCACCCTGGAATTCGTTCTTGATGGCTGTGTAGTTTGATCCGTCCAAGGAAACCATGTCGTTGAGGAAGTAGTTAACGGTCGGTGACCACGCGCCGCGGTTGTTCAACAGCGTTTCCTTGAAGGTTAAAATCGAAGTGGAGAGCGATTGCACTGCGAGCGTCCATTTCGTGTAGTCTTTGTCGTCTGGCTTGCACAAAGCCAGCACTTCGGCTCCGAGGTTCGGCAGCATGTTCAGCTGAAGGTATTTTTCCCCTGTCGCCTCGTCTTGAAAACGGCCTTCAAGCACCAGAGTCCCCTTCCTGGGCTCCTTCGCGGAGGGGATCAGATAAACCCGTTTTGCCAAATGGGGGGGCAGATCGGGGAAATACAGGTTTCCCTGGTAACTCTGCGCCCTCACACTCGCCGGCAGAGTCACATCGCTTTTTGTTTTGGATCGCGTCGGATCGAAAAGAGTGACGCTGGCGTTGGAATCTAGGTTTGCGGAGAATCCTCCGGCACCGGCGTTGGTGGCCCCAGACTGTTGATACAACACGCGAAGGCTGCTCTGGCTTCGGATCGCGGGTAATCCGTTCGCAGGCACCGTGGCGGTCGCCCCGAACTTCAGCAGCGGCAGTGGTTTGGAAGGGTCAACCGGATCATGGTCAGGCCAAACGGGTCGATACACAATCGCCAGGGCAGGATCGCCCGGCGCGCTCCCGTTGCCCACATAACTTCCATCCGGATTCGACGGTCGCAGATAAGGCACCACAGTCCCCACCGCCGGAGGATTGGCCCTCCCAGGCCACGCGAAGCCAGGCTGGGTCGCATAGGAAAACCGCATCGTAAAACTATTCGCGCCGCTGGGAGTTTGAGCTAGGAACGGCGGCCGATCTACATAGGTGACACCGGCTCCGGATGTCACGAGCAGAGGGGATTGACTCACCACACTACCACTGGAGGCGACGGCCAAGGC
>CANLCA010000216.1 GCA_947487925.1 Verrucomicrobiales bacterium
ATTACGACTGTAAGGATGGATTCGGCGAGGTCGGTGACAGCGACTTTCTTCGTGATTCCCTACTTCACGCTCGGTGCGACGACGGACGGGGGCGGCAGTGTCGCCTTGAGCCCGGTGACTGGCCCGTATCTGAGCAATACGGTGGTGACGGCGACGGCGACATCAAGCAGCGGGTGGAGCTTCGTTGGATGGACTGGGGACGCGAGCGGGACGCAGAATCCCGTGAGTGTGACGATCAGTGGGAATCAGAGCGTGAGGGCGGTGTTTGGGACGACCCTGACGACGAGCGTGCTGGGCGGGGCGGCGAATGGTTCGGTGGCGCTGAGTCCGGCTTCGGGACCGTATCCGTTTGGCTCGACCATCCGGGTATCGGCCATGCCCGCGGCGGGTAAGTATTTCAGTTCCTGGGGCGGGGCGCTGACTGGGGCTGGCGCGAGCCCGGCCAATTTCGTCATCACGAACCCGACCCCGACGATTTCGGCGATCATGGCGACGTTGTCCGCGAACAATTTTGCGCTGAACCTGACCGTGAACGGGAACGGGAACGTGACGCGAAGTCCCCAGCAGGGACAGTATGTCAATGGGACCGTCGTCACACTGACGGCGACACCCACAGCGGGGAACTTTTTTGCGGGCTGGAGTGGAGACGCGAGCGGGACGCAGAATCCGCTAAACGTGACGTTGAACGCGAGCAAGAGCATCACGGCGGGTTTTGCGCCGCAGGTGCCACCGGCGATCGACGTGCAACCGTTGAGTCAATCGGTCAAGCAGGGGGACACGGCGCTGTTGAGCGTGACGGCATCGGGGACGGAGCCGTTGATGTATCAATGGCGCAAGGACGGGGTCAACTTGAGCGGTGCGGGCGCGACCAGCGCGAGCTACACAATCAGCGACGCGCGGACGAATCACTCGGGAAAATACTCCGTGGTCGTGAACAACGCGGTGGGTACCGCCACTAGCACCAACGCCACTCTCTCGGTGGATGTGGTGTATATTTTCAGCACGTTGGCCGGGTCGGCCAGCAGCGGGAGCGCGGACGGGCCCCCTGGTGTGGCGCGATTTAATCAACCACAAGGTTTGACGCGAGACAGCGCTGGCAATTTTTATGTGGCGGATTCGCAGAACCACACCATCCGGAAAGTGACGCCCGCTGGGGTCGTGAGCACGTTCGCTGGGTTGGCGGGAGTGAGTGGGTTAATCGATGGTGCGGGCAGTGTGGCGCGGTTTAGCGGGCCCTATGGTGTTGCGGTGGACAGTGCGGACAACGTTTATGTTGCAGATAGAGGGAACAATGCTGTTCGAAAGATCACTCCTCAGGGGTTGGTGATCACAGTTGCTGGGGGATCGGGTGGCACCGCTGATGGTATTGGGAGCGTGGCGCAGTTCGCCGATCTAAGGGGCCTAGCGGTAGACAGTTCTGGGGTGATTTATGTTGCCGACACCGGCAACCACACGATTCGAGTCATTACTCCTGGAGGTGAGGTCACCACGTTTGCGGGCTTGGCACAAACTGAAGGTAGTTCAGACGGAATGGGGAGTGTGGCTCGCTTTTCTTTCCCTATTGGCTTGGTGGTGGATACTGAGAATAATCTTTACGTCGCCGACAGGGGTAATGCGACAATCAGAAAGATTACGTCGGCGGGATTAGTGAGCACCTTCGCTGGCTTGCCTGGAATCAGTGGTAGCGATGATGGGGTGGGGAGTTCGGCTAGATTTCGCACCCACGGATTCCTTGGTTTGACTTTCGACGGTGTGGGATACTTGTACGGCACCGAAGAAGGCGAGAACAAGATTCGAAGAATTTCCCTCGGTGGCGTTGTTACGACATTTTTCGTGTCAGGGTCGGGTCTTTGGAGTTCACCAGAAACCCGGAATTCCGCGTTCAGATTTTCTCCTTCCGGACTGACCGCTGATGGAGTGGGCAACGTTTACGTGACTGAGGTCGCCAACCAGACAATCAGGAAACTGACTTCCTCGCGTGTGGTCACCACCCTGGCTGGAGGAGGAGATGGTGCGGTTGATGGAACAGGGAACGTTTCGCGTTTTGATAGCCCTGTGGGAGTGGCGGTTGCCAATTCCGGAAACGTGTATGTTGCGGACACATGGAATCGGACGATTCGGAAGATCACGCCAGGCGGCAGCGTGAGCACGCTCGCTGGAATGGCACTGATCAGTGGTAGTGCTGACGGAGTCGGTAGTGAAGCTAGTTTCAGTTATCCTAATGGAGTGGCTGTGGACTTCAGTGAAAATATTTTTGTAACTGATTGGGAAACGATTCGCAAAATTACACCCCTTGGAGTAGTCACGACAATCGCTGGTTCGCCCGGCAGTTCAGGTGGTGTTGATGGAGTCGGAAGTGCGGCGCGGTTCAATAGCCCATACTCGGTTGCGGTGGATTCTGATGGCATGCTTTATGTCGCGGATTACGGTGGGTCGATCCGTAAAGTCACTCAGGGAGGTGTTGTGACGACTCTCGCGGGAAAGAATGACGAACCAGGGTTTGTGGATGGGCCAGGTAGTTTAGCTCGGTTCAGGTATCCAAAATCGATCGCAGTGGATGTCTCAGGGAATGTGTATGTAGGAGACAACAACGCGATTCGGAAGATCACACCAGGCGGCTTGGTGTCGACGCTCTGTCAAAATTGCGGAGCCTTCGGATTAGCTGTGGACGCTGGCATGAATCTCTTTATGTCGGATTTCCATACCATCATTAAAAAGGTGACCCAGGAAGGCATCCTCAGCGATATCGCCGGACAACCGTGGAGCCCCGGCAGCGCCGACGGCATTGGTACGCTGGCGCGTTTGTTTCTTCCGAAAGGGGTGGCCATTGCTGCTGACGGAAACCTCTATGGCGTGGATGGCGGAAACCACACGATCCGCAAAGGCACACCCATCATTCCCGGCACACCGGTTGTTTCGATCACCAGTCCCGTGAGCAGCCAGATTCTCACGGCAGGCACGGCTTTCAACGTCACCGCGAATGCGAGCGCCACGGACGGTACGATCGTGAAAGTCGAGTTTTTCGACACGGACACCAAGATTGGCGAAGATGTCACAAGCCCCTATTCCATTTCATGGATCCCCAGCGCGGGGGGGCACAACGTGACGGCGATCGCGACGGATAGCCAGGGGTACACGACACGGTCGCCGATTGTCCCGGTGAGTGCCAGTGCCGCGGTCAATGGAGTCACCACGGTGTCGATCGTCGCGCCGACCGGCGGTGCCGCGTTCGCGGCCCCGGCGGTTGTTCATGTGGAAGCGACCGCATCGGCTGCTGCGGGCGATAGCATCACGAGGGTCGAGTTTTGGGAGGGTGTGAACAAGTTGGGCGAGGACACCACGGTGCCTTACGAATTCAACTGGTCCGCCGTGCCAGCGGGCATTTACACGCTGACCGCCCGGGCTTACGTCGCTGCAGGGCCTGCGACGGTCTCGACGCCGGTGCGCGTGACCGTGACATCGCCGACGGTGTTGGCTGAGCTTGCGGATCTGAACAACAACCAGGTCCCAGCGGGTTGGGTGATGGGCGGGTGGAATGGTGGGGCATTGAGTGGAGGTGCGCTGACGGCACCTCCGAATGCTGGCGGCGCTCATGCGGACCTGGATCGAGGGTTCGCCGTTCCGGGTAAGATCACGTCCATTCGGATGGAATGGGATGGAAACGTGAACGGGGATCCGTATGGCAACTCGATTGCTCGAGCAACGCTTTTCGAGGTCACGCACTTTTTCTCAACCACCCAGCCTGTTGAACACGCGCTGATTGCCCGCTCTTATCCTAATTATGAAGTGTTGTCCATTGGCCTGCGTGGCGCGCCGGTTGTCGGGACGTACCATCATGTGGCCACGTTCGAACCTGGAGTGATCCGGTTTAAGATCGTGAAGATTGACGACGGGCAGGTGGCCTTCGAAGTCGCCACCACGAACGCGGCGATCAAACTCGATCAAGTCAGGTCGGTGCATTGGGAAGTGAACGCGTTCGAGGCCACGAGTTGGATCGATAACCTTTATCTGCGCGTGGAGTTCGCGCCGACTGTCCCCGCCCTGGTGCAACACAACACGGGCGGCGTTGTCACGCGTTCCCCGTCGAAGGAGATTTATACGTTCGGCGAGACGGTGACCCTGACCGCCGTGCCGAAGCCCTATTACCGGTTCGTGAGATGGAGCGATGAGAACACCCTGGCGGCGCGCGATATCGCGGTGGGATTGACGAACGAGTTCGTGGCGATCTTCGAACCCGTGGTGTCGCTGGAGCGGGTGCCGGTGCGCCAGTTGATGGCTCAATTTGACGGATTCGCCAGTCCATTCTCTGGGCAACTCCTTCGTCGCGCCGGCGATGGCGGAGTGCTGGTTTCGGCCTCCTCCAGTTATTGGCCGTCGTCCCCAATGCGCTCCGCAGTTTTTGCTGGTTTTCACGACATCGCCTTGGTCAAGCTGGATCCTCAAGGAGCGTATCAATGGGACAGAGGGTACGGCGGGTTCGATAACGATTTCCTTGGGGATGTCAAAGTGACCCAGGATGGAGGATTCATCGTTGTCGGCACTTCTTCATCCGGGATTTCAGGGAACAAGAGCCTCGCCGGATACGGCGCGAGCGATGTTTGGGTCATCAAGTTGTCCAGCCTGGGTGAGAAGCAATGGGAAAAGGTTTATGGCGGCACCGGCGAGGATCTTGGCCGGGCGGTGTTCGAGACACTCGAAGGCCGCATCATCGTGGCGGGTTATTCCGCTTCCGCGGCCACGGGCAACAAGTCGTCAACGGGTCAGGGCGCCTGGGTATTTGCCCTGGACAGTCAGGGCAATAAAATGTGGGAAACGGTGCTCGGATCCAATTCCGCGCCCGCCGGTTTCTATGAGACGGATCCGGAGCGGGAAGACATCCTCACACGCATCGTCCAGGGAACGGATGGCGATCTGCTCTTGGGTGGCCGGGCTTTTTCTCCAGGAGGCACTCCAGGGTTCGGGGGATTGGACTTCTGGCTGGTCAAGATCGGCAGCGGAGATGGGGCCGTGCAGTGGCAGAAGTTTTTCGGAGGCGCCGACGGGAATGACACGTTCAGGGACATGGCGATGTTGTCGGACGGAGGGGTGGTGATGGTCGGTGAATCGGGCTCGGCGAGTGGGACCGGGAATAAAACACTCAACCGCATCCAAAGTTCCGCGGATTGGTGGTTTGTGCGAACCGATGCTTCCGGCCAGAAGATCGAGGAAAAGGTCTTGGGCGGATCCCTGCACGATGTTCCCTTCGCGATTGCGCCCATGTCGGACGGTGGATTCGTCATCGCGGGCAACTCCGACTCCGGCGCTGATGGAACCAAAACGACGCCCAAACTCGGGTTCGAGGATGCCTGGATGACCCGGCTTGGCCGGACCGGTTTGCCGCAGTGGGACTTTGTCCATGGGACCAGCACGGGACAGGAGGGTTTCGGTGCCATCATGATGGACGAACCGGATTCGATGTGGGTTCTCGGGTCAGCCACGGACGGTCCGACAGGTTTTCTGTTGAAGGTTCGGGAGATCGAACAGCCCATCGGCACGCCCCTGGTTCTCGTCAATGGAACCCGCGCTGCGAATCATGTTATCCACGGCGCCGACAGCATTTCGGTGACGATGACGACGACATTTCCTGGCGGGCACATTTTCTACACCACCGACGGGAGCGATCCCACGGGCGGGGTGGATTATTCAGGACCGATCGCCCTGACACAGTCCGCCGTAATCCGGGCGGTGGCGTTTACCGCCACATTTGAAAATCCGAAGGAAGCCGAGCCTTCCAACGTGACGGTGGTTCCCATCTACTCGTTGCAACTCAGCCACTTTGGCGATGCCACGGTGGGCGC
>CANLCA010000217.1 GCA_947487925.1 Verrucomicrobiales bacterium
GGAAACCAGGGTCATCGAGTCTCCTACGAGCGACCTCCTGCGAGCCAATTTGGGAGCTGGGAGCAGCCCTTCGTCGAGTGGGCAGAGCGCAGCGGCTACTCGTTTGAGTTCGCTGCGAACGGGGACCTAGAGTTTCACCCTGAAATACTGAAGGCTTACAAACTGGTGTTGAGCGTCGGCCACGACGAGTACTGGTCCGCGCCCATGCGCGACCACCTAGAAAGCTTTATTGTCGGCGGGGGCAACGTGGCCTTTTTCAGCGGCAACACCTGTTGCTGGCAAGTTCGAAGCGAGGATAGTGGGCAGGCTTTAGTCTGTTGGAAGCAGAACGCCTATTCCGACCCCGTCTATGCCGCGCGCGGGAGTCTTGGGACCTTGACTTCGATTTGGAGCCATTACCTTGTGAACAGACCTGAAAACCAACTCACGGGCGTCGGTTTCCTGTGGGGCGGTTATCATAAGAGCCATGGTCAACTCATGGACGGCAGCGGTGCCTTCACGGTGCACCGGCCTGACCACTGGCTTTACGCCGGGACGGGGCTGAAACAAAACGATGCGTTTGGTGGCAAGGACACGATTGTGGGTTACGAGTGCGACGGTTGTGAGTTGCAATGGAAGGGAGGGTTACCACAACCGACCCACCGGGACGGTACCCCGGACACCTTCGTGGTGCTTGCCACGGCGCCCGCACAGTGGCATCCGGATGATTGCCAGTGGTATGAAAAGTGGGAAAACGGACGCAAAGGCCATGCTGTGCTGGGCGTTTATACGCGCGGAGGAACGGTTTTCACCTGTGGCAGCACGGACTGGGCGCACGGTTTGCGTGGGGGCGATCCGACGGTTGATCGGATCACTCGAAACATTTTAGAGAAGCTTGGGAAGTAAGCGGAACCGAAGGCGCGCGTTCAAAGTCGCCTGTCACACCCACTGCACAGGCATGGACGTCATCGGCGGCGCTCCGGGGCCATCAGCGGAGGTTTTGGCGATGAGAGATTTATTTGCGCCGAAGCAGTCCTGCTGCGATAGTGCGGGAAGCGATGAAAACTCACTTCCATCGTGAACTCCATCACTCCAGTTCGCCCGGCGCCATGGCTTTCGACTTTCTGGGTTGGGGCGAACGCACGCAATCGCCCGGAGATGCTCATCGAGTGGCCCCAATCGCGGTCCCAACCTTCTCAACACCGATCTTATGAAAGCAACGCATCCTGACCCGAAGACCCGAGTGGAAACACGCCGGTCGTTTATTCAAAACGCCACCACCGCAGCGGCAGCGGTGGCTGTCAGTGGTGTGATGAAGTCGCCGGTTTATGGGCAGAACCAGGCCCCCTCTGCTGGGCGTGTGATTGGGGCCAACGACCGTATTGTGGTGGCCTATGTGGGCACAGGGGGCCAGGGCAAGGCGCACATCAAGAGCCAGAAAGACCACGCGTCAGAAAACAACATTGCCTTGGGCGCCGTCTGCGATGTTTATCAGAAGCGGCTTGATGAAGCGAGGACACTCGCTGGAGTGAGCGATGCTGATGCCTACAAGGATCATCGGAAATTGCTCGAGCGAAAGGACATCGACGCGGTGGTCGTCGCGACCGTGGACCAGTGGCATTGCGAAGTGGCCTGTGATGCACTCGAGGCCGGGAAGCACGTCTATGGCGAGAAACCCTTTGCCCGATACCTCGACGAAGGTTTTCGCATCTACGACACCGTCAAGCGGACTGGAAAAGTGTTTGTGGTGGGTTCCCAGTTTTGCGGGGATAGGAAATATCATCAAGCGGCGGAATGGATTCGTGCCGGCAAACTCGGGCCGCTGGTCTGGGCACAGGGTTCCTATTGCCGGAACAACCCGAAGAACAGCGAGTGGACTTATCCTGTCGATCCTGGAGCGAACGAGGGGAATCTGGATTGGAAAAGGTGGTTGGGTCGCACGCCAAAAATGCCGTTCACACCGGAGCGCTACTTCAGTTGGCACAAATACTATGCTTACAATTCGGGGATTCTGGGCAATCTGCTTTCGCACACGTTTCTGCCTCTCTTGTTGGCGACGGGCGCGTCAGAGTTCCCTCGCCGGGTCGCGTGCACGGGCACGCGGAAGGTCTCGATGGATCGAGAAATCCCAGACACGACGCATCTGCTGGCGGAGATGCCGAGCGGACTGACCCTGTGCGTTGTGGGCAGCACGGTCAACGAGATCGGGTTGGCTGAGATGATACGCGGGCGGCAAGCCACTCTCTACTTTGCTTCGGGTCAGGACCAAGTGGCTCTGAAGCCAGAGCGACCGTTTGCCGAAGAGATCGAGCCCCTGGATTTCCGGGGAGCCAAGACCAGCGGTGATCTGGCGCTGTTGGAAAAGAATTTCTTCGACTGCATCCGGACAGGAGCCACGCCGTTCGCCAATGTCGATCTTGCGATTCGCGCCCACAGCATCCTATGCCTGGCTGAGATGTCGGAGCGTTTGGGGTTGATGCTGTTTTTCGATGGTGAAGCGCGCAAGATCACAACTGGGGAAGGTAAGTTGATTCCCGCGATCAGTTACGAAACTGTTTTGCCGGAAAGAACCTGAGGCACTCATTGCGAATGAGAGCTGCTGGAACCGGGGAGGCGTTTCGTGCGCCTTTGAGGCCTGCTCAGTAGAAAGTGGTCCAGTTACCTGACTGTTGCCATTGGATCTGTTTGCCGTTTCGCGTTTCCACATGGCCATCGGCAAAGGCGAGATTCACGCTTTGAACCTTGTTGTTAATGGGGTGTCCGGCGCGGGCTTTGGCTATGTCCGTGGTTTTGACACCTTCGGCTAGGCAGATATCGCTGATCACTGGCTGAAACGCGGCGACCGGGTCCTCGAGTTGGGTGGGCCAGCCGTCTTTGGTGCGAGAAACGGTGCTGGAGGTGGTTGGCGTCGGGAACATGGTGCCATCATCGAGTTGTCTGGGCACCCACCAGCAATGCCAGATGATGGCAAAGCTTGTGTACTGCCGGATGAAATACTTATTTAAATCCTCGATGGTATTGAGAGTGCCCCCTTTGCTCTGGGTTTTAAACCACTTTTGAGCGTCGGCGAAATCCGCCGGCCGGACCGGGCAGTACCACATGGGGACGGTCAGACCATATGGCTGAAGCTTCGGAGCCATTTCGATGGATACATCCCACGGATTCAGGCCGGTTCGAGGCATGCGAAAGGCAGGCAGCCGACCTCTTGGTTC
Source organism: Verrucomicrobiales bacterium (assembly GCA_947487925.1). GTDB lineage: Bacteria > Verrucomicrobiota > Verrucomicrobiia > Limisphaerales > F1-80-MAGS106 > F1-80-MAGS106. Next base: position 3,192 of record CANLCA010000217.1, read on the forward strand.
ATCCATGGCGTAGAGGTTCACCGCGATGCCCCACTGCCGGTAATTCGAAGTGCATTGGGTCACCTTGGCCCTGAACTTCGCACGGGAAAGGGACGGTAAAAGGATCCCGGCGAGGATCGCGATGATGGCGATGACAACCAGGAGTTCGATCAGGGTAAATGCTCTTTGAGCGGGGGAAGTCTTCATGGGAGAGAGATGGATTACTGATAAACTCGAGCGCGCTCCTTGTAAAGGCTGGGTTCACAGGTTCGATTTGCCACGCCGCCTCTTTGGAAGGCTTGCACGGGGTGAACTCCTTGATTAGCTTACAAGCATCCTCGCCATGAATGCCTCTCCTCTTTCGCGCCGTGACTTTGTCAAGTCCACCGCGCTTGCCACTGGCGCCGCGGCTCTTTCAGCGAAATCCTACGCCGCCGTCGCCGGGGCGAACGAGCGCGTGAACCTTGCGACCATTGGCTTCGGGCTCATGGGGCGTATTCACACGCGCAACTTTCATGCGCTGCCTGACGCCCGGGTCGTGGCCGTCGCGGACCCTTATCAGCCGAGGCTTGACGCGGCCAGGATGGTTGTAGGATCCGAAGCTCAATACTACCGCGACTTCAGGCGCGTGCTGGAGGACAAAAACGTGGACGCGGTTGTGGTCGCCACGCCGGATCATTGGCATGCACTCATGACGATGATGGCCTGCGCTGCGGGCAAAGATGTGTATTGCGAAAAGCCACTCACACTTTTTGTGGGCGAGGGGCCTTGGATGATGAAAGTTGCAGAGAGGTACAAACGGATCGTTCAAGTTGGTACGCAGCAACGCTCTGGCCTTCATTATCAACGCGCGAAAGAACTGCTGCTCGGCGGCGCCATTGGCGAGATCGTTTCGGTGCAGTGCAATTTCTTCCGCAACGTCTCGCCCGGGATCGGTAACCCGCCGGATTCGGCGCCCCCTCCGGAGATTGATTACGACCTTTGGCTGGGTCCTGCTCCACAGCGCCCCTACAATCCGAACCGGGCCATTTACCACTTTCGCTGGTTTTGGGATTATTCAGGCGGACAGATGACGAACCTCGGCCACCATTCGCTGGACGTTGTTCATTGGATGTTCGACATCCAAGGGCCACGCGCCGTGACGAGCGCTGGCGGGCGTTTTTTTCTCGAGGACAACGGCGAGGTGCCCGATGTGCAGGACGCCATCATCGAGTATTCAAAATTCCCCGCCATCGTTCAGTTTCGCGAGTGCGCTTCGGGGGGAGGGGCATCGAGCATGGGGTCCCTGACGTTTCTGGGCACCAAAGGAACGATGCTGTTGGGCCGTGATGGTTTCGAGGTGTTGCCGGACAAAAAAGTGAACCCGGTGAATACATTCGCAAAAATTATCGGCGGCCATCCGGTGGGGGGCCCGCAGCCCGTGGCGGAGCCGGAGGGCGAACTATGGTGCGCAGCAGCGCGCGACAAGTCGGGGGACTGGAAGACGCAGTACGTGGAGCATTCGAAGAACTTCATCGCCTGCGTGAAATCACGGGCCACGCCGAACTCCGACCTGAAAAGCAGTCATTACGTTTCAGCAACTTGTCATCTGGCGAATCTCTCGCTGAAACTCGGCCGCCGGCTTCGCTGGGACGATGCGACGAACGATGTGATCGGAGACAAGGAAGCGAGCGCGCTGTTGAGACGACCTTATCGTGCGCCGTGGGATAAGGAACTCAAGACCCTGGGATTCGCTTGATCCGTGCCATGAAGGAAGCACGCAGAACGACTTGTCGGGATGCTGCGAAACAGGTCGCTCCGAGCGTCCTGCTTATGACCGGCGCGGCGGCGGTCATTGGCGCCGAGTCCCCAGCTGATCGTGGGCTCGGTATCGGGATGCATTCCTATGGCTTTGCCTGGAAAGCGGCGAAGGAGGGCAAGCCCGGGGTGAAATTCACGGGTGCTCTATCGTTCCTCGAATACGCTCACGGCATCGGCGCGGCGGGCGTGCAGGCGGCCATCCGGGCCGACGAGCGCGAAGACGCGCCTCGCATCCGGGCGCGAGCTGAAGCGTTGGGTGTTTACTTCGAGAGTCAGCTCAGCATTCCAAGGGACGACACCGACCTGGCGCGTTTCGACAGCGAGTTGAAGACCCTCCGTGCTGCTGGTGCGACGGTGGCACGGACGGCGGTGCTCGGCACTCGACGCTACGAGACACTGAGGTCGGCGGCTGAATTCCACGATTTCAAGGAACGCGGCACCCGTTCGTTGGCGCTCGCCGAACCGGTGCTGAAGCGGCACGGCGTGCGGCTTGCGGTTGAGAACCACAAGGATTGGCTTGCGCCGGAGCTGGCCGAACTCTTGCGGAAGATGAGCAGCGAATGGGTGGGGGCCTGTGTGGACACTGGAAACAGCCTCGCGCTGCTTGAAGACCCCGACGCCGTGGTCGAGGCGCTCGCCCCGTTCGCCTTCACGACGCACATCAAAGATATGGCGGTGCGGGAGTCGGCGGAGGGATTTCTCCTCAGCGAGGTCTCCATCGGTGACGGATTCCTCGATTTGCCGCGCCTGATCGCACGACTGCGCAAGGCTCGTCCAGGCATCGCGTTAAACCTCGAGATGATCACCCGGGATCCGCTTCAGATCCCGTGTCTCAAACCGGAGTATTGGGCGACTTTGGGGGACA
>CANLCA010000218.1 GCA_947487925.1 Verrucomicrobiales bacterium
CAGGTGGTGACAGCGCGACTTTGGAAAACTTTGTTCAACTCAAACAGAAGGTGGAAGCGGCCGGATTGAAAGTCTGGAACATCGGCAACAGAAACGTCCACAACATGCCGGAAGTGACGCTGAACCTGCCGGGCCGCGACCAAAAAATCGAGGAGTATAAGACTTATCTACGAAACCTGGCCAAAACCGGTGTTTTCTACACGACCTACGCCCACATGGGAAACGGCATCTGGAGCAGCGAGAAGGAGAATACCCGCGGAGGAGCGCCAGCGCGTGCCTTCGACATGGAAAAGAATCCAAAAGGATATTGGAGCGGCAAAGTCTTCGAAGGGCCGCTCACCCACGGGCGCCGTTACACCAAGGAAGAACTGTGGGACAACTACACCTATTTCATCAAGCAGATCGTGCCAGTCGCCGAAGAAACGGGGATACGCATCGGCATTCATCCGGACGATCCGCCCGTGCCCGAATTGGGCGGTGTGCCGCGGTGCATTTTTGGGAACTTCGATGGCTACGTGCGAGCTTTGAAGATTGCCAACAGTCCCAACATCGGAGTCTGTCTCTGTGCGGGAACTTGGATGGAAGGCGGCAAGCACACGGGAAAGGATGTGTTCGAAGCCGCCCGGGCTTTTGCCAAGAGGGACAAGCTCTGGAAGATTCACTTTCGCAATGTCAGCGGCCCGATTCCACACTTCGTGGAGACGTTCGTGGATAACGGTTACACGGACATGTACAAGCTCATGAAAACGCTATACGAGGTCGATTTCCGCGGCGCTGTCATCGCGGACCACGTTCCGGGAATGGTGGGTGGCCCCAGGACTGGTTGGGCTTACAGCATTGGATACATTAAAGCGCTTCTCGCGGCGGTCTCCACCGGGAAGCATTGAACGACTAGATCACCCAACTCGCGTGTTGCGTCTCCTCTTCCCGTCGGGCAAGGTCGCAGGCCATGAATTCTCGCCTGATACGCGAGCGGGGGTACCAAAGCATGAAGCCGTTTGATTTCCGTTTAGGCGACGGCACGGGTGTGACGGTCGCCCGTTCAGATTTCATAGCGATGACCTCTGGGCAGATTCTTGTTCTGGAAACATCCAGCCGTGTGCCACGGGTAAACCCATTGCATGTCGGCGCCATAGAGGATTGGCCACGTGAAAAAGCGAAGACCAAAGCCAACGGGCAGCGTTCCCGCTAGCTACCGCATATGGCTGGTTCTTTGAATCCTCCCGGGCCGGAGTCCGCCTCTCAAACAACCGGGTCAATCCCGGCCAAGACCACGAAGAAATCCCGCCTCCCTTTCTATGTGGGGGCTGCGGTCCTGATCGTTTTGCTCACAGCGATTGCCCTCCCGAATTTTGTCAAGGCGCGCACAACCAAGTGCACCAACGCCTGCAATGCGAACCTGAGACAGATGCGAGGGGCCATCGAGAATTGGGCTTTGGAAAACAAAAAGGCAGCGGGGTCCACGGTCACCTTGAGAGACATCTCCGGTGATGCAACCAAACATATCAAGGGACTCATCAACGCGGATATAAAGTGCCCCTCCGGCGGGACCTATGTCCTCACCACTGTGGATGCAAATCCGACCTGCTCGACGGGAGGCACCCACGTTCTCGAGGATTCGGAGTCAAAATGAGTCCGAAGTCAGGAAAACCAGCCCGTTTGGCCTGATGCTCCTCTGCATTCGCTGGAACACGCTTCCATGACGTTGATTTCTCAAAAGGAAAAGTAAGGAACGACCAGCTTTGAAGTCACTGGCCGTCAGCCTTGACTGGTGCCTGGTTCAGCGGTGTCTTCAATAACCCCCCTAGAGTGTGTCGGTTTGGCTCGTCAAAGCCCTCTAAACCGAAGGAGATACTCTCCGAGTCGTCCCGCCAGTTCCAGGTGCCGAACAAGCCATCCCAAAGGGAGAGCAGTGATGAGAAATTGGAATGAGCCTCGCCCAGGTCTCGCGAATGATGCACGCGGTGGAAGTCTGGTGTGACGATGACCCAGCGCAGCCAGCGTTCCACGCCGGGGGCAAGGCGGATGTTCGCGTGATGGAACTGCACAATCCCAAAAAGCAGCGTTTCGTAGAGGACGAGTTCGCCGAACTCCACGCCAGCCAGTGCAATCACCGGCAATCTCAGCAACGAGGACAGGATCAATTCGCCGAAGTGAAACCGGCTGGCCGAGGTGACATCGACCCTCTGTTCGGAATGGTGAGTGCGATGAAAGCGCCAGAGAAAGCCGATACTGTGGTTCAAGCGATGCCAGGAATAGGTCCAGGCATCCAGGAGCAACACCGCGGCCAATACCCGGGAACCTCCGCTCAAATCGAGCCAGTTGAGCAGGCCGAACTGGTGCGCCGCCGTCCAGGTGGACATCGCCCACCACAGCCGCACGAAGAAAATCGCGATCACCACGCTGTTGAACGAGCCGAGCGCGATGTTCCGCACACCATGGACGGCCCGCTCACGGCCATTCCGTCGAAACCAGGGCAAAGCCGGCGCAATGGTTTCCCATGACAGCAATACAGCGAGTAATCCGATGGCGCTGGCGAATTTCACCTGTTCGATCAGGGGCAGATGGAAGCCGCTCAAGTCATAGGTGCGCGTTAATGCGCCGCGATACTCAGGTTTGAGCATTCGCCCGTTGGCGGGATTGTAAGGATGCACGTCCTTCACGGGCCGGCCATTCCGAACGAGAGGGCGGCCTTCATTGGCCCAGGCGAAGATGGAACCTTCCAGCGTGAAGAGGTTGGTGTAGCCGGCCGCTTCCAAACCCACGGCCATGAGCGAGGCTCGATAACCCGTAGTGCAGTACAGAACGGTCGGGCGGTTCGTGTCAAGCGTGGCCAATAGGGCTCGGGCGCGACGTTCCACCGGGACATGGCTCGCGGCAGGCAAATGGCTGACGGCAAATTCCGCCGGTGTTCGCACGTCTAGCAACTGGGGTTGGACGCGTTGCGTGTCCGTCAGCCATTCCGCCAGCGCGGCGGGTTTGAGCATGGCCACCCGGGGGAACTCAACCTTCAATTCGGCAATTTTTTCTTCTAACCTAGGTTGCGACTTGATCACCGCAAGAATGCCCAACGCAATCAGCGCGGCAACACACGCCAGACCAATGGACTGATCTTTGTCGGAGCGGGTCATCGGCGGAATACTACAACTCGATCAAGTGATAACTGCTAAGACTTTAGTTTCTGATCGTTGCTCGACGATAGATCTTGGAGATGGATTGGATCAATAAAGAACGCTAGGAGAACAACCGGGAACGGAGGTTGGCGACTTGGGGACGCAGTGCTAGGCGCCGGGGAACTCGACGAGGAAGGTGGCGCCGTGGCCGGGCTCGCTCTCGCACCAGACGTGTCCGTGCATCGCCTCCACCAGACGCTTCACGATGGAGAGGCCCAACCCGGTGGACTGCTCGCCCCCGGTCGGTTTGGCCGTCAGGCGGGCGAACTTCCCGAAAAGCTTCTGCTGGTCCTCGGCGCTCAACCCCGGTCCCTCGTCCTGCACCTCGCACCGCACGGCGTTGCCCGTGCGCCGCACCCGCACGAAGATGCTTTTTCCGGGCGGCGAATACTTCACGGCATTGGACACTAGGTTCTCCACCACCTGCACCATCACCCCGGCATCCACCCTCACCGTGACAGGCGCCGGGTTCTGAAGTCACGACTCACAATCCGCGCTTCCGGAAGCCGAGGAGTCGATTCAACGAGAAACATTGGTGGCAGAGCCTATGACTTCCTTCCTAGGATTCGGTCCATCGAGTCAGAGGTTTGGTGGATCAATGCTTCAGGATAATGCGGGTACGGGTGGAAATACTCGAACGTCAGAAACCCTCGATACCCGATTTGATCCAACGCCTCCGTGACCGCCGGCCAGTTCGTCGTCCCGTCGAGGAGGGGCCGAAACGTCTCCAGCGAGTAATCGGTGCCTTTCTTGGTAAACTCTTTGAGATGGATGTTCTTTGTGCGTTTCCCGAGGATCGGCACCCAATGCTCGGCGTGCTGGAACATAGAAATGTTGCCGGTGTCGAAATGCACCTGAACATTTTCGCTGCCTAAGCTATCCACGAAGGCATTCATCTCCATCGGGGTCATCAGGTAGCCGTTGAAGAAGATGTTTTCCATGTTGAGCGAGATCTTGAGCTTTTCCGCCTGCCGAGCGAGCTTCCCGACCGCTTCCTTCGCCCTCTGGTCGCATACGTCGTTCCGCACGGGCTCGTGGTCGGTCCGCCACGGAATGTGGACCGCACCGGGCACGACCAGGACATTCTCGACGCCGAGATCATGGGCTGCCTGGCCTATCTTTCCCGCCAACTCAAGACCCCGTTCCCGCTTGGAAGGATCGTTGCTCGTCAGGGGATACGGCCAAAACAGGAATGAACACAGGCCGCTAATCCTGATGCCGATCTTGTCGGCCATGCGGCGTATGGCCTCGTATTCCTTGGCGCCGGATCTGGGTGACAAATCGTTGTCCAAGTCGTAGTTCAATTCTATCCCGTCAAACCCGGCGTCCTTGGCCAGTTGCAGGCACTCGCGGAGATTCATCCGCTCCGGGTAGGGGAAAGCCCATTGGTTGATCGACTTCAGCATGCTGTATCGTTTGGCCGCACCCCGGCGAGGGTCTGGCTTCGGTGCTTCGGCGGCCCGGGCCGGCTCAAAAGCGAGGGCGGACAACCCAATCGTTGCCATCGTGGCATGGAGTGCTGTTCGTCGGCTAACCGATTCGGAACCCAAGGAAGTCGAGGCAGATGTGTCGGGCAAGGGTTGAGTGTGAGGGGTTGAGTTCATAGGCGGTTCGAGGAATAGGGATCTGAACTTTTCAACGTTCTTCCGCACGCGCAAGGAAAAACCGAGACTGCTCACGAGCAAACAGCCGGCTGCCCAACCAGTCACGTTTTGCGACACGGATCGCGACAAAGTCAGAGCGGCCATCGAGGCGCAGGCTCCCAACAACGGCGCGCCTGGCATGTTCTCTGACGTCCAACCTCAACATATTTTGGTCGAGCCGCCCCAGTGACACAACCTTGTCAAAGGGATTTGAAAACTCGAAATCTTATTGGTGAGGTCCTCTGGAGGCGCTGTGTTTCATCAGAGTGCTTCGCACAGAGCGGCGCGGGCTAGGATGTGTTTTGGGCCCATAACCAAGTCGCAACAACACTTGGGAGAAGCCATTTCGCCCGAAAAGGCTGCCCAACTGGGACCGCAACTCTTCCACCTCGACTGGCTGATTCAGGAAGGACGCACAAACCCCATCAGCCTGCGCATGGAGGAGCACGCTCTGCAGCGCCTGCCCAGCCTGCATCCAAGCCCTGGCGTCATCCTCGCTGGTGCCCAGCAAAGCCAACACAGGCGAGTGCGCAGCGATCTCCGCATCCCGAGCCGCCTCCTGGTTCCCACGCTTGAAGGTTCGAACCCAGGCCGGACCTGCAAAGGCCAACCAATCGACCACCCCGAGGTCATGGCTTGGGATCCCATCCGCCTGGTGTTCAACATCGCTTCGCAACCAGGTCGCAAGCTCGCCACGAAACTCCCGGCTCGCCCACTGGATCTGATCGGCTTGAGCCACGAGCTCACCGATTGCCTGCCGTGCATCGTCAGCTGTGACCGTCTCCAGCCAGGCCCCCTCCCGCGTGGCGGCATCCCGCAATTCGTTCAGAACCTCTTCGGCCACTCCGTCCGGGCCATACGTCTCCCGATTGGTCCGACGCTGGGCAATCGCGTGAAAGAGAAGCACATCCTCTGAGCTGGTCTGGGCATGCAGCCGCAAGGCCAGGGATGCGAGGTGGTCAGGTTCCTCCGGCCTCGGGAGCACTTCAACGGTGTAACCTCGGCCAAAGTATTCC
>CANLCA010000219.1 GCA_947487925.1 Verrucomicrobiales bacterium
ATACTCACGGCACGCCTCGTCCGTCGCAAAACGCCCGTCGAAGTCCAGTTCGTCCAGTGGATAATCTTCATCCATGACCCAAACCACTACCGGTTGGGGGTACTGTCGTCAATTGAATAGCCCGGTAATGCAAAATGGCACTAGATGCATCGATGGGCGTACGGACGAACCACCACTCACCCTGGAAAAAGCAGCTGAGAAACCACTGATCTTCGCTAATCATCACTCATACAACAAGATGTGAAAAATAAGGATCTGGACGCTGGTTCACTGTATGGGTGAGATTCTCAGTCAGCGTAACTTCTTCACCATTAGTGTCCATTAGTGAAAATTAGTGGTTCAACTTCCGTTTTTAGGCTCACTTGACGGATCAAATGACAGTCGCAAAGGACATCTTGAAACGCGCCACGCGTTATTGTCAGCGATGATCGACCTTCAGTCGGCCAGCTCGCCACGCTGGTCTTCGGTGTAGCGTCGGGCGTGAGTTTTCAGTTATAATTCAGGGTTGAACACTCATCGCACTACCCTTTATTCGCGCAAAAGCTTCCAACGCCACTTCGCGCGCAATTGCGTGACTGACGACAGGATGCGGGTAATTGTTTCCAAGCTCCACTCCGGCGGCAGCCAGGATCTCAGTCGGCGCAGCGTGCGGTCGATGCAGCCACTTGTCAGGAAGGTTTGCGAGTTCGGGACACCACTTCCGGACATAGTTGCCGTGCGGATCACATTTCTCGCCCTGGTTCGTGGGGTTGAACACTCGGAAATACGGCGCCGCATCCGCTCCGCAGCCGGCGGTCCATTGCCAGCCCAGCGTATTCTGAGCGAGGTCGGCATCTACGAGCGTATCCCAAAAAAACCGCGCGCCCTCTTGCCAGTCGAGCAGCAAATCCTTCACGAGAAAGCTCGCGACTATCATCCGCACACGATTGTGCATCCAGCCTGTCGTCCATAGTTCACGCATCCCTGCGTCCACGATGGGATATCCGGTGCGGCCCTTCCGCCACACGCGAAACCAGGCCGAGTCCTTCCTCCACCTAAAGTGTTTGAAGTCCGCACGCAATGGCTCGGTCGGTGTGTGCGGAAAGTGAAAAAGCAAGTGATGCGCGAACTCCCGCCAGCCGATTTCGGTGAGGAATTGCGACGCGCGCCAACGCTCGACGGGCAAGCCGCGCTTCGAAGCCATTTGCCGTAAACCATGCCACACTTGACGCGGGCTGATTTCGCCAAAGTGCAGATGTGGCGACAATCGTGACGTGCCGTTGACGTCGGGGCGGTTGCGTTGGTCGGTGTATTCGACGAATGCTTCGCTCAGGAAATTATGGAGGCTGGCGACCGCGCCCGCCTCGCCCGGTTGCCACGCGGCGCGCAGCCCGTCCGTCCAATTGAGTTTCGACTCAAGTTCCAGCTCATCGAGCGCGAGCGACCTCGGCCACTTCGAGGGCGAGGGTATATTCTTCGGCGCCAGCAATGGTTCTGCAGGGTCGGACTTCTCAAGGCAGTGTTTCCAAAACGGCGTGAATACCTGAAACGGCTTCTTGCTCCGGTTCTGAATCGTCCAAGGTTCATGCAGCAGCGCGGCGTTGAAACTTTCGACGGCGAGACCATCGCTACGCAAAGCTTCCTTCACCTTGGCATCGCGCGCCATGACGGCAGGTTCGTAGCGCCGATTCCAGAACACCGCGTCCGCGCCGGTTTCCTTCACCAGCGCGCGGAGTGATTCGAGTGTCGGCCCCCGCAGGATAATGAGACGCGAACCAATTTCACGCAGCCGAGAATCCAGAGCCCGCAAAGATTGATGCAGCCACCACTGTGACGCGCCGCCAGGCGACCACGGCAGTTCCTCCTCTGGCGACCAGATGAACAGGGGCAGGACCGGCACACCACGTTCCATGGCGGCGCGCAAGGCGGGATTGTCCGCTAGGCGAAAGTCCGATCTGAACCAATGAATCGAAAGTCCGTTCATCTTTTTGCTGAAATTGATCCTGCTCCTGCTTCAAGACGGCCTCAAATTGCGGGAACCAGTCGTGCGAAATTGATTACCAGTGAAGTCACTTAATGTTTCATCCATTCACGGATTCAGTCGCCACAATGTGCCGTTCAACACCGCCGCAAAACTCACCCACGCGAGATACGGCACGAGCAACCCGGCGGCGGCGCGATGCACGCCCCAAAACGCGGCTATGGTGGATGCAATTGCCAGCCACAGCAGGAGGATTTCCGCGAACGCGGCGCCCAGCCAATGCAGACCGAAGAAGAGCGGTGTCCACGCCGCGTTGAGAGCCAGTTGCGCGAGGAATAATCCCAGCGGCCAGCGTTGCGCTGCAAAGCCTCCGCGCCTCCACACCAGCCACGCTGCCACGCCCATCATCGTGTAGAGCGCCGTCCAAACAGGCCCGAAGATCCAGCCGGGCGGGTTCCACGAGGGCTTTTTCAGCGACGCATACCATTCGCCGGGCATGAACAGTCCGCCAAGTGTCGCCGCGCTAAAACAGAGCAGCAGCCACCCGCCGAGAGCAACCCAAATGCCCGCAGATCGAAAGAAAGGGTGAGCGAGATCGTTCATGTAGACGTTTGATCCATGCCGAAGCGCCTTCGTAGCGCCTCGGCGAGAAAATCGAAAACCTTTTCGATGTCCGGTCGCACCAGCCACCCATTCAACAGCCAGTCAAACCGCACGGCGAAGCGAACGCGGTCGGGCGCCAGCGTCGCTCGTGCCGATAGGACGGATCGAAAACAACTTCGCCGCATCGTCGGCATGGTGGACTTCCCGCGTGAACATGAAGTCGCTTCCGCCGGTCGGTGTGATGGTAGGGTGCAGGCACGAGTTCTTATTGTTGTCTGTGCCGTTGAGATGGAAACTCTTCGATCCGAGGCTGCGTAGTTGGAACGAACAGTTGCCTTGATCTTCCATTCGGTCCGATTGTCGGGAAGGTCCAATGACTCCTATTCCCCATGGCATTCTCAGGGCGCCTTCGAGACGCTGGACCACTTGAACACCGATAGCGCGTTCAATTCGCGAATGAACACTTGATCTCCAGCGACCGCCAGATGCGCCCAAGTCTCGGCTTCCGCCACTTTGCGACTATCAAGCAGATCAAATGTTTGATGGTTCGCCTTCAGCAAGTGCAGCGCACCCCTCTCATCAAGGGCGAGAATCCGATCTCCTTGAGCCACGATGCTCCAGTATTTTCCGAAGGATTTCTCGCTTGTCCACAACTCGCGGCCGGTGGCCACCTCGATGGCCATCACGCGCTGGCTCTTGAGATGGTTGTAGGCGACGCCCCCGATCACCACTGGGGTGCTCATGTAACCCTGAGCCTTGTGCCGCCAGGCTTCAGTCACGGTGAACTTGCCTTCGGCTTGAGTGACGTTGAACCCGATGGTCTTGCCTCCGTAAGTGCTGGTGAACACAATGTCGCCCTCTACCACGGGCGTCAGGATGTTCATGCCACGAAACGCTTCCACCGGTTGTTCCCAAAGGACCGCGCCATTGGCGGGATCGACTCCCGCGAGCTTCTGGCGGGTCTGCACCACGAGCTGGCGGCGGCCGGCGATCTCGGCGATCATCGGCGAGGAGAAGACGCTACCCCACATGCCACCCTTGTCTTCCAGTGTGCGCCAGATGATTTCGCCCGTGCGCTTGTTCAGCTTCAAGAAGCTCGCCCCGGCCTGCACATGCACGGCATCGCCGTCCACAAGCGGCGAGCAGACGAAACCGAAGTCCGGCGCAGGCGTTTCCAGCTTCTTCACAAAGTCCACACGCCAACGTTCTTTTCCAGTTTGAACGTCGAGGCACACGAGCACGTCGCGCATGCCGGCAACAAAGAGACTTTCCCCATCACAAGCCGGCGTGGCTCTAAGCCAGTCGCCATTGGACTTGGCGAAGAAGGGAACGGATATCGCCCCCTCCCACTCGGTTTTCCAAAGTTCCTTGCCCGTGTTGCGATCAAGCGCTCGAACGATCTCGAACTTCTTGTCCTTTGTCTCCGTAGTAAAGACGCGGTCGCCCGAGACGATGGGACCGGAGTAGCTCGGGCCGAGTTCCATCCGCCAGGTTTGCTGCAGGTGTTTCGTGTCGAGCCGGTCGGCCCAAGCCGGCCCGATGAAATGTCCGTTGCGTTCCGGTCCGCGCCATTGGGGCCAGTCGCCGTCGGACGCAACGGTCCAGAGGGGCTGAGCACATAGCATTGCCCCTGTTAAGGCCAACTGAACCCTCGCTAGCCGGGAGGGCTGAGTTCGTTCGTTCAGACGCCTCACAATGGGTCTTAATTTCTGTTCCGCGATGAACTGGGCCTCGGTTCGCCTCAAATCATCCAGTAATTCGAAACGAAGCGAATCCAAAGTGCGCGCCTCGCGTCGAGCCAGCAGAATTCCGCATGCAACGATGCCGGTAACGACCAGCCCGCCGCAGAAGATCAGAAAGGTCCAGTCATTCATCCTTAGTCGTCTGGATAGGGGCCGCAACAGCGAAACGGGCGAGAAGCGTGATTCTTACGCCCACCCACAGAATCAGGATGCTGGGCACCCAGAGTCCGACAAAAACGCCGTAATCACGATTGACGAAAAACCAAAGGCTTACACTGGCAACGAAACTGGCAAAGGACGCCGCCAGGAAGGGATAATCGAGTTTTTGAAACATAAATACCTAAGAAAGAATTAAGCCCGGTCAGACGGGCGGGAAGCGCGTGGCATCCGGCTTCCCACCCGGGTCTGGTTCAGTTGGGGAGAACAACCGTGTCGATGACGTGGATGACACCGTTGCTGGCGAGCACGTCGGTCTTCACAACCTTAGCGTTGTCCACAGTGACGGTGCCGTCAGCGACTTTCACGTCGAGCGACTGGCCATTCACGGTCTTGGCCCTCATCGTCTTCACATCCGCTGCCATGACCTTTGCCGCCACGACGTGGTAGGTGAGAATGGCTGCGAGTTTGGCCTTGTTCTCGGGCTTGAGCAAATCTTCGACTGTGCCCTTGGGGAGCTTGGCGAAGGCAGCGTCGGTTGGCGCGAACACGGTGAAGGGCCCCGGGCTTTGCAGCGTCTCGACCAGTCCGGCAGCTTTCACGGCGGCGACAAGGGTGTTGAAACTGCCCGCGCCGGAGGCGACGGCCACGATGTCTTTGGCCTTTTCCTTGGGCTCAGCATGAGTGAGGCCTACGAAGTTGGAAACAGCGACGATTGCAGTGAGTGTGAGAATGCGGATGGTGTTCATGGTTCGAATGGGATGTATTGTTTCCGATGGGCAGATTTTGTTGTCATCTTCAGTTTGCTGCCCCAGGCAGCGTTGAACTTGTCCATAACATGTCTAATATTATTTAAACTGTCAATAAGTTGTCGAATATTTTATTTGAAGACTGTCATTACGGGCATTCTGAGGAGAATATTGGATCTATTGAGGACTGTGTAGTGCTTGTATCGATTTTCTCAAAAACTCACTGGCAAAATATCACCGGATTGTCGCATTGCTGTCTAAGTTTATGTCTGAAGCCATCAAGCAACCGAAATGCAAGAGAGGTTGATCCTGCCTAATGACAGTTAGCGCGGAGCTGAGCGACCGCCGCCCGAGAGGCATGGTGGATCGTGAACAGGCCTGCCAAACTCCCCCCCAGCTCCAAACGCAGGGGCTGGGCGGCGGTTCGTCTCGAGCGTCTGGTTCGAATTCGTTTCGGGTTCACAACAGAGAGCACAGAGTTCACAGAGAGTTCAGAGTTTGAACCGCTCGAGAGGCGACGGATGCTCAAGTAGAAACGGAATACCAGTGAACCGATCCTTCTCCATTGCCGCCTCTGTGCTCTCTGTGTCCTCTGTGGTGAAGCTCCCG
>CANLCA010000220.1 GCA_947487925.1 Verrucomicrobiales bacterium
CGCGTAATCCCGGGCCACCACCTCCCTCTCATCCGCAACCCCGTCGCCGTTTGTGTCCCGAACAAACCAAAGCAGGGGCGGCTCCGCAACCAGCAAACCGTCCCGGACCAAAGCAATCGCGCGTGGCATCACAAGTTTGTCTAGGAAGACCGTTCTTTTGTCCATGCGCCCGTCGCCATCGGTGTCCTCCAACAGCACAATCCTGCCAGTGGGTTCGTTTTCTCCCACGCCCTCGTAGGTGCGCATGTAGCCGCGCATCTCCACCACATAGAGGCGGCCATCGGGATCGAAGGCCATCACCACTGGCGAATCCACCAAAGGCTCCGCGGCAACCAGTTCGATGCGGAACCCCTCGGGAAGCCGGAATGTCCTCAGCGCTTCCTCGGGTGAAAGGACCGGAGCGGGTGGAATCTTCTCAGAGGGTATCCTGATCCCCTGGGTCTCTCCAGCTTTGTCCCCACTTTGAGCACGGACGATTACCTGAGCCACCAGCAACCCGACAAGGATAAGGAGGATTCGTTGCATAAACAGGCTCGGTTAGTGATGAGGCTGGACTGTGGCCCTGTAAAACGGCCTCGAGACCACGACAGCGGGGAAGGGCCGCCCTCGAATCTCAATGCCCAGCTCCGTTCCCACTTTCGCAAATGCTGGAGGAACGAACCCCATCCCAATGCCCGCGGCAAGCGTCGGACTTTGGGTGCCGGATGTCACTTCCCCGATCCGTTCTCCCGTCAGATTCCAAATGGGATAGTGCGGCCGGGGTGGAGCCGAACGATCCGTCATCCGGAACGCCACCAGCTTGCGGTTCACCCCATTTTGCTTCTGCTCCCACAGCGCGGCACGGCCGTTAAACTCTCCTTTCTCAAACGACACGAAAAAACCCAGACCCGCCTCGATCGGGGTCAAATCATCCCCCAGCTCATGCCCATACAAAGGATAACACGCTTCGGTACGCAAGGTGTCCCGAGCCCCTAGTCCAACAGGTTTCAGCCCATACTCGGAACCTGCATCCAAAACCCGCAGCCAAAGGGCCTCCACGACCGCGTTCGGGGTCACGATTTCGAAGCCGTCTTCTCCGGTGTAACCCGTCCGCGAAAGCCACACGCTTTGGGATGCGATAGATGCCGCCATGATCTGATTCTTCTTCAGCTCACTAGGTCGCGGAACCGGCACCTCCGAGTGGGCCAAGTCGACGCAAGCATCGATGAATGCCGCCGCCCTCGGGCCCTGCACCGCCACCGCGCTCCATCGGTCCGACTGATTATCCACCACCACATCATCCCGCCGTGCATACCCCGCCAAGCATTCCTGAAGCCAGGACACATCGGCTTCGATCCGCGAAGCGTTGATGATCAAACAATATTCCTGATCCGCCGTCAGAAAGACGTATAGATCATCCACCGTCCCGCCGTCGGATCGACACATCTGGGTGTACTGACCGGATCCAATTGCCAGATTTTCGATGTCGTTCGTGAGCGTCTGATTCAGAAAAGAGGTCGCCGCCGCGCCTTTGATGAAAACTTCGCCCATGTGGGAAATGTCGAACAACCCCGCCGAAGAACGAACCGCGAAGTGTTCGTCCACGATGCCACTGTAATGCACGGGCATCTCCCACCCGCCAAACTCGATCAAACGGGCTCCTAGGGCGACATGTGCGTTGTACAACGCCGTGCGTTTTAACATGCCTTAGAATTAGCCCTTGCTCGAGAGGATGCCAATGTGTTTCGGGAAATTTATCCCCATTTCTCCGTTCGCATCTGGGTCTTCGGAACTTTCAGCTCCTCCAAAACCAGGTGCTCCGTGCTGTCCACCAATTCGTTCGGACCGCACGCATAAAAAACGGTGTTCGACAAGTCCGTCGCTTGTTCTCGAATCCACTCCGAGTTGATGCGTCCTCGACGGCCGGTCCACGGATCCTTCTCCACCAGGCGGGTGCAGGTCACACGGAACTTGAAATTGGGATTCTCCGTCTCCAGCGCCCTGAATTCGCTATTGAAAATAATGTCATGGGTTGTCCTGACGCTGTAAAGAATCGTGATCGTTGTTTCCAGCTCACGACGAGTCGCTTCCCTCACGAAGGCTCGAAAAGGTGTCACGCCCGAGCCTCCCGCAATGCAAACCAGGTGCTTATCTGGCTCATAAACAGGCAAAAATCTTCCCGTGGGAGGAAGAACCCAGAGTTTGTCCCCAACCCTGGCCCAATCCACAAGACGGGTACCCATCTTGCCATCGCGTTTGACGGTCACCTCATAAAACCCTCGGTCCAACGCGCACGAGGAAAGTGAGTAGGCGCGCTTGTAGAGGGGCGTATCAGGCCAATACAGGGTGATGAATTGCCCAGTCTTAAAGTCTGGTTCGTGACCCTCGGGCCACTTTAATCGCAGAGTTTTTGTGTCCGGCAACTCCGAGGTCACCGCTTCGATCTCCATTTCCTCCGGTTGCTTTGGCATAAATCACAATAAGGACCGCCCTATCGACCCGCGATTCTACCGCTCAGATCGATGCAAACCCCCTCCTTGGTGCTGCGAAGAAACACTTTTCCACCGCTCACACTGGGCGTGGACCAGCATTTGCCAGTGATCACTTTTGCTCGCGCCAATTCGTTGTAAGCCTTCGGGGTAGCCTCCACCATCACCAGTTGGCCCGCATCGCCAAGAGCTACCAACTGATCGCCCACAAGCGTGACATTGCCGGGGCCAAACCCCGGCTGAGACCACATCTCATTTCCCGTCAGCAACTCGACGCACTTTAAAGGGCATGCCCCGTATTCCTTAAAGCCAAACATCCCGTAGAGATATCCGTCCTTAAAGATTGGGGTGCTCCAGTGGTTCATCAATTTACCCGGCATCGTCCAGAGCTCCGTTGCCTTCAGTTTTCCATCTTCCTTGGTGATCTTCACCGATGCCGCACCCACTCCGTAGCCCGCGGAGCAATAAATCAAGTCCCCAGCAACGACGGGCGAAGCCGCCGTGGAGGTTTTAAATAAAAAATCATAGCGCCAAAGAACTTCTCCACTCTTTGGAACTACAGACACGAGTCCTTTCTGTGTGAAGAAAATAATCTGCCGAGTTCCTAGGACGGTCGCCGCCACCGGCGTCGCGTGGGTCATCTTGTCGTCCTGTCCTTTCCAAACGACTTCGCCCGTTTTCTTATCGATCCCCAACAGCGCCTGCCCCTCCCCCCCGCCAGCAACGAAAACAAGATCCCCATCGATCAAAGGCGATGCCGCGTTGAACCACATGATGTTCCTCCCGGCGTGTTCCTTCATCAGATCCCGCGACCACACTTCTTTCCCAGTTTTCGAGTCCAGGCACACAAGCTTGAGTTTGGCCGACATCACGTAAACACGCCCGCCGTCTATCGAGGGGGTCGAACCGGGTCCGGTTCCCCCCTTGTTGTCGGGGGTGCCTGAGTCTCCTCCACTCTCGAATTTCACCGGACCAAGAGGAAACGTCCAGCGTTCTTTGCCAGTGCTGGCATCGACCGCTAGGATCACTTCTTGATTCACCCCTTCGACATCTCGTGAAACCAACGTATAGGCACCCTCTCCATCCACCGTCATCGAACTGAATCCTGCCGTCATCGGTATTCGCCAGATTTCCTTGGGACCTGAAGCTGGCCATTTGGAAGAGATTCTTTCGGTTGATTTGCCATCGTGGTTGATTCCGCGATATTGCGGCCAGGCGGCGCCTTGGCAGACTTGTGATTGAACATAAAATGCCAGCAAAACGGCGCGAACCGATCCTCTCAGTCTGAAAAAGTTCTTCATGTGTCTGATGATGTTATGGTGAAAACAACGATTCCTTGAGCTTACCCATGCCTCTTCGGTTCCTGCAAAAACAATTTCCTCACGGATCGTGCAACGGTGGATTCTCCACCATTTCGAGCTGAAATGAAACCAAGAACCGATCAACGACACAAAAGTTTAGGCTCAAGGTTCAAAGAGACGAGAGGTGCGGGCACACAAAGTCGATTGTCAAAAGGAGAATCGAACGGTAGGATGAGTCCTTGTTAGACACCTCTGACAAACGCTGATTTATTCGCACGATGACGTCGGGCGAGAACAACCGCTTTTTCTCAACAAATCCTCAGGTCGCTGACCACCCTCAACTCGGTCTATTCGCAGCTTCGAGCAACCATAAACATCATGGAATCCTTCTTTCGAAGATTCACCCTGGGTGACCTGCCGTTTTTGGGTTCGAGGGAGAAGCCTGCGGCTTTTAGAATTTGCTATGCCACTCTCCGGGAGGTGGATTACCATGAGCCACCCGTCGTTCGGGTTTGACAGACCTCTCGTCCTTGGAAACAGAGGGCCAATATGGACACGCATATAAGATTCTGGGGCACCCGGGGCTCAATTCCGACCCCCGGCAGTTGGACAAGGATTTATGGAGGCAACACCTCCTGCGTAGAGGTTCGATTTGGTGCGACGCTTTTCATCTGTGATGCGGGCTCTGGCATTCGAGAGCTCGGGAAGGACATCATCGCCCGTGATCCTCGGCCCACCGAGCTTCACCTTTTTATCTCACACACCCATTGGGATCATATCCAAGGGTTCCCTTTCTTCATGCCTGCCTACAGCAAGGACATGAGAATCCGTGTCTACGGCAACTCCAAGGACGACGACAGCCGCTATCGATTGTTGTCCGGTCAGATGAGCTCCGATCATTTCCCGGTCTCGTTCGGGGAGTTGGGCGCGGAGATCGATTTTGATTACTTCGAAGGCGGTGAGAAAATCATCGATGGAGTCCTGGTACGCACCTTCGCCCTCAACCACCCCGGGGGTTGCTTCGGGTATTCTTTCGAGAAGCACGGGACAAAAATCGTTTACGCCACCGACACAGAGCTGGAGCCGCGACCTGGCGAAAAGTTCCCCCCTGATGGGTCCGATGAAGCACTGAGATATGTCTCAGAACCCATGGTGCACGCTGTTCGAGGAGCGGATTTGCTGATCATGGACGCACAGTACGACGACGCGCAATACGCGACGCGGAGAGGTTGGGGCCATTCCAGTTGCCTTTCCGCCGTGGATCTGGCAGCCAAGGCCGGCGTGAAAAAGCTCGCTCTTTTCCACCACGACCCCGAAAGCTCAGACCTCCACATCGATAGCCTAGTGAACCAATCTGCCGCGCGCGCCGCGCGCCGCGATCCCAACCTCATCGTCTTCGGGGCACGCGAAGGATTGGAGCTTACGCTTTGACGACGGCCTCCAAGCTGACGGCTTCATCGATCAACATCACAGGAATGTCCTGGCGCACGGGGTAGAGAAACTTCCCGTCCTTTCTCACCAAGCCTCCGTCCAGTTTCATAGACACGGGTTTACCGCCACGATTGGTCATCCGACCGGAAACGATTCGTCCGTTCAATTCCGCGATGAGGCTGTCCGGGGCAACCGTCAGTTCCTGACGGGTCTCAGGGCAACAAAGAATCTTCAGAAGCTGCGTATCAATCATAAACCACCCTCATTTTGCTTCCTCCCGATCTCCCGAATCAACCTTAAACCTGGACATGGCAGTTGAGTGAGTTGAAGATTTGCAATGGCCTGAACGAGAAAGGTTTGACGGGGAATGGGGCAGCTCCTTTTTGGCTCTCGTGTGCGACCAGGAAAGACATTCTCGTCAGGATCTTGCGAAAATTCGCCCTGAGCAATAGCCGTTTTGAGGATCAAGGCTTGAAATAATCTGACCGGGCTATTCAATTGACGACAGTACCCCCAACCGGTAGTGGTTTGGGTCATGGATGAAGATTATCCACTGGACGAACTGGACTTCGACGGGCGTTTTGCGACGGACGAGGCGTGC
>CANLCA010000221.1 GCA_947487925.1 Verrucomicrobiales bacterium
CCAGCAAAGGTTGGAAGGAAAGCTCAGAGAGCACCGCTTGCTTGAAGTCCAGTAGCCAGTAATAGAAACCACCATCGACCACAAGGCCGATGATGCCTCCAATCCAACCCCCGATCGCGATCCAATCGGAATGCGCGCCCAGTCGCGATGGCGTCGCTGAGGCGGGATTGGTGGCTGGGTCTACAGGGAAATCCCAAATCCAGTGCGACTCGTCAGCCTTCAGGGTGACGCCACCGTAATCTTATCCCGCCACCGCCAGCCAGTCCTCATCCTTGCCAAGCTGGATTTTCTGACTTACCAGCCCCCACTTCTTTGGGGTGATGCCCGGAAGAAAAACCTAAGCCCGTTCACGGCATCCACTGTTCCGTAGCGTCTCGTCAAATCCTTGATTTCGATGATGGGAGATTCGTTGCTCAGGGTTTTCCCCTTTCGACCACCCTGCGTTCAACATGTTCGAGCCGTTCGTTGACCAGGATGAGAAATGTCTCTCTCCGTCCACTTTTATGTGATGAGCAGCCGCAACCGCTTCGTCGATCTCGGCAAGCAGAAGCCTGTCACGGACAGCCTTGGTGAATGGCGTGCCGCCACTCTTCAGAAAGCTGCCCGTCCCCAACACGGTTTCGATGACACCCGGATTCTCCAGTTCGGAATAGGCCTTGGCGACCATGTTTTGATTGGTGCGCAGCTCTTCGACTAGCGGCCGGATCGACGAAAGAGCCTCGCCCGGGTGCAGGACGCCCGAGGACGGCAGGCTCCACCATCCTTGCTCGAAGAAGAGCGTCCGGTAGCAATCAAGGCTTGAATGAGTTCCGACTTGTCGGTTCGAGGGAGCTTTGTATGCTTAAGAGCGTGCGTTCGGCTCCCTCTCCACCTATGAAACTCCTATCAAGACTTCTCATGTTGCTGGCTTTGGCCGGCGTGGTTTTCTGCACGGCCGGATCGGCTGATAAAGAGAAGGAATCCCTGGACCCCCGCCTGGAGGCTTTCAGACCCTTCCTCGGCAAAACTTGGCGAGGTGAAATGACGGGCTCCACGAAGGAGAAACCTCAGGTGGACGTTTCCCGTTACGAGCGCGTTTTGAATGGGCAGGCGATCCGCTCGCTCCATTCGATCAACGACGGGGCTTACGGCGGCGAAACCATGATTGTTTGGGACAAGACAAAACAGCAGATCGTCTATTACTACTTCACCACGGCGGGCTTTTACACCACGGGAAGCATGACACTCTCCCAGGGCAAATATACCAGCCTCGAAAAAGTTACCGGGGACTCGGACGGCGTCACCGAGGTGCGCGGCACGGGCGAACTCCGGCCGGACGGCACCCTTGTCACCAGCTCCGAATACCTGAAGAACGGCAAGTGGGTCACAGGACACGGCGCGGTCTACAAAGAAGATCCAAAGGCCGAAGTGAAGTTCCGGTAGACTCCCTTTCGGCAGGTACTGGAATGGATCTCTTCTCCGAAGGACCCCTGCGGCAAGGAACGAACCTAAAGACGCCGGGGCTGAGAGAATAAATCGTTTTCTTTTTGAACATGTAACAACCTTATCTCCAACATGTTGTGAACAATAGTCCCGCGTAACACTAGCCTTAAGGATCAGTCCTTGGCTCCTCAGCAGCCTCGCCCAGTCCAAAGAAAGACAGAGATGCCTGCGATCGGCGATCGTGCCTTGAACGACCCTCCCAATAAGGTCCACCAAAAAATAGCCGATCAATCCCAAACTGTGGGTAGGCGTGGACGCGATCATGAAGCACCTTTGTCTACACGGGAAAGAGACGCTATGAACACCCACACAGCAAACCCAGGCGCTCCCAGCCTTTCATCGCTCGACGACATCACCGAGAGAAATCTGGAGGCGGGCCACCGCAACGAACCACTGAAGACAGAATCTGCCGACGCTCCATCGAAGTCGCCGTTCAGGCTTAAACGGATTCTTGTGCCCGTCGACTTTTCGGACTGCGCCAAGAAGGCGCTGCAGTACGCCATTCCCATGGCCAAGCAACACGATGCCTCTCTGACGCTGCTGTACGTTTTGCCGACACAGTATGCCGTGGGCGAATTTGGAGGCCTCGACTACGCGTCTCTGGAAGTGGAGCTTCGCGTCAGCGGGGAAAAGGAGCTCGCGCAACTGGCCGTAGACGAGGTGCGTGGCGAGGTGCCCACGAACACGATCTTGCGCAGCGGACCCCCGGCCCTTGAAATCATCGAGGCGGCAAGGGAGCTGCCGGCCGACCTCATCATCATTTCAACCCATGGGTACACGGGACTGAAACATGTGATGCTCGGAAGCGTGGTGGAGCACGTCGTGCAGAAGGCGCCATGCCCCGTGCTGGTGGTACGAGAGCATGAACATGAATTTCTAGCCCCTTGATATGTTCGGACATTTTTTTGAACAACGAAGGAAGGTGAGGGCCGGTGGCGCTTTCGATTTGCCGGATCCCTCAGAGACTGTTGCCCTTGACCGGGGGCGCGATAACGAGAACAATTCATCGATGTCACAAACTGACCAATCTCACGAAATGGCCTCCATTCAGCCTCCCCCATCCTCGCCGGAGGACTTCAGGGCGCTGCTGGCCGCTCATCCATTTCTTAAGGATTTGGCCCCGCGCCACCTGGACCTCCTCACAACCGTTGCTGTCCTGGAAAACCATACTCGAGGGGACTTGATCTTTAAGCAAGGGGATCAAGCCAGTCGTTTCTACCTCATTGTCTCGGGTTCCGTAGCGTTGACACATGCTGGACTGAGCAACAATATCCACATCCAAACGTTGTCTGCGGGCGAAGTGCTAGGCTGGTCATGGTTATTCCCGCCATTTGCCTGGCATTTCAACGCGATGGTCACAGAGCCCGCGAGGCTCATCGTGCTCGATGGCGAGCGCGTTCGTGAATGGGCCTCGAGCGATCATGATTTTGGCTATGAGCTCATGAGCCGGATAAGCCAAGTGGTCATCAAACGATTGCAGTACACCCGCAAGAAATTCTACAAGCTCACCGAGTGGTAGTCTTGTGAATCTCGACTATTGTCGGAGTTTGTCGGCGTAGACTGTTGAAAGGCTGGCTGTCGCGTTCTCCATCCTCTGAAAACGCTCCTGACGGGGAGGCTGGTCGGCGTGCGGGGCCTGCCTGCATCACGAGATACGTCACCTTCAACAGGGCCGCGCCACCGCCGTTTGAAGCAGGAAAAGGGAGCCTTGGCCCAGAACTCCCGTGGCTGTTGAATAAGGACTTTCCCTATCCCCATCTTCTTTATCCCTACCACGTTGAAGCATCGCCCCCAATGTTCAAAAAGTCGGGCAACGCCTAATTTTGTCTTGTTGAGAGCAATCTAGTGTCAGCAAAGAATGAGAAAGATCAGGCAATGAAAGCAAATGGACAGTTGATTGAAAACCTGGCTCGGTCCGAGATGTACCAGTGCTTCGAGCGTGCATACACCGAGACAACAGGGTTGCCGCTAGCGCTCCGGCCGCTGGAGACGTGGCAGATGCCATTGCACAGCAAGCGCAAGGAAAACCCCTTCTGCAACCTCATGACCGACACGAGCCACGCGTGCTCCGCGTGCCTGCAAATGCAGGCAAAACTGGCGCAGGGCGCAATGGAAGGGCCCGCCACCATCACATGCCCCTACGGCCTGTACGAGACCGCAGTGCCAGTCAAAATGGGCCCGCACACCATCGGATTTCTTCAAACGGGCCAAGTGATGCGCCAGAAACCCACCGCTTCCACCTTCCGACGCGTGGTTGAGCAAGCAAAGACACGCGGTGTGGATCTTGATACCCCCAAGGCAAAAGAAGCCTATTTTCAAACACCAGTGGTATCCCAGAAAAAACTCGACTCCCTGTCGACCCTGCTGTCCATCTTCGCCGACCACATCTCCATGAAAAGCAACCAGCTTGCGGTTCAAGCAGCCAACGCGGAATCACCGATCATCGTCAGGGCCAAGCAATACATCCTCGAGCACCATGCGGAGGAGCTTTCCCTCGGCCAGGTCGCGAAAGCCGTCCATACGAGCCGCTTCTATTTTTGCAAGCTCTTCGGAAAACTCACAGGCCTGACCTTCACTGAATATGTCTCCCGAACAAGGATCGAGAAGGCGAAGCAGCTCCTTCTCAATCCCAACCTCCGCGTCAGTGAAATCGCCTACGGAGTAGGATTCCAATCCCTCACCCACTTCAATCGTGTGTTCAGGAAAATGGTTGGCGAAGCGCCGACAGCCTATCGCGACCGCCTCCCGAAGGCGGCCTGATATCTCAAATGAGCAAGGCTCAATCCATTGCTCAGCTGAAAAAACTGAACTCTTCGGCTGCGGACTCGTGCCGACAAGTCGGCCACAGTAGAGAGGAGTTGTTAGACGAGCTGCGCAACCTCAAATCGGCCATCGATGCTCACTCCATTATGGCGATTACCGACGCGGCCGGGAAAATCACTTACGTGAATGATAAGTTCTGCGAGATTTCCAAATATTCCCGCGAGGAATTGCTCGGACAGAATCACCGAATTATTAACTCCGGCCGCCACTCAAAGAAATTCTTCACGGGAATGTGGCGCTCCATTTCAAGGGGGAAAGTGTGGCGTGGAGAAATCAACAACCGGGCTAAAGATGGTTCGCACTACTGGGTGGACACCACGATTTTTCCGTCTCTGGATCCGGCAGGAAAGCCGGTCCAGTATATTTCCATCCGCACGGACATCACGGTTCGCAAGGCGAACGAGGAACGACTCGCGCAATTCGCGAAGGAACTCGCTGAAAAAAACCGAGAACTCGAGACCGTTGTCTACGTCGCGTCGCACGACCTGCGTTCGCCGCTGGTGAACGTGCAGGGCTTCAGCAAAGAACTGGCCTTGGCCTGCGAACGCGTGAAGGCCAGGCTGGCCGGTGGGCCGGGTGAAGTCGTCGATAAGCAAGAACTGCTGACATTGCTTTCCGAGGACGTGCCGGAGGCCCTTTCGTATATCCAGGCTGGCGTGGTCAAAATGGAAATGTTGCTCTCGGGCTTCCTCCGATTTTCCCGGCTCGGCCGTGCGGCCCTCAGCATTGGGCCTCTCGACATGAACGCCCTGTTACGCAACGTTTGCCGATCCCTTGAGTTCCAAACCCAGCAGGCCGAAGCCACCATCCAGATAGGCCATCTTCCGGACTCCATTGGCGACAATACCCAGATCAACCAGGTCTTCTCCAACCTCCTCGACAACGCGCTCAAGTATCGGGATCCCAAACGGCCCAGCCGCATCGTGATCAGCGGCCGAGTGGAGGCTGGCAGAGCCCTTTATGCTATTAAGGACAACGGCATAGGCATCGCCCCGGAGCATCAGGCGAAAGCTTTCGAGATTTTCCACAGGCTCAACCCCTCCGTCGCGACAGGTGAAGGGCTCGGACTGACCATCGCGCAAAAAATTCTTGAACGGCAAAATGGCCGAATCTGGCTGAACTCCCAGCCGGACGAAGGATGCACCTTCATTGTGTCCTTGCCTTCGAAAGAATGAGCCACCAAGTTGAGAAGCATGGCGAAGGAAGTAGTCATCATCATTGCCGAAGACGACGATGGGCATGCGCGGCTCATTGAGAAAAATTTTCAGCGCGCTGGCCTGCGAAACCCGGTGATGCGTTTCGATAACGGCCAGGATGTGCTGAACTTCCTGTTCGGCCGCGGTGACGGGCTAAAACGCGTCGCCGACACACCCTATCTCCTCCTGCTCGACATTCGGATGCCAAAGGTTGATGGCGTCGAGGTACTCCGCCAACTCAAGGCCGACCAGGACTTGCGTAAGCTGCCCGTGAGCATGTTGACGAC
>CANLCA010000222.1 GCA_947487925.1 Verrucomicrobiales bacterium
CGAAGCACGTAGGAATACCGTGGTATCACGACGAGATCGCGCGGAAAACCTGGAACTGAAATCTCCCCCACTCTCTCCGGCATTTGGGGTTTCGAAAGGTCATAAACCACAACGGACCCGTTCATGCTGCCTCGCCGTTCCAAAGCGTAACCAAAAATTCCCTTGGCCACAAACCCTCCCCCCGATTCGATCCCGGCCAGATCTCCTGTCGGCAAGTGCGATGTCTGATAAATCAACTCAAAACTATCGTCCCCGGAGACGGTTGGATCCTGGTCAAACCGGTTCCCAGCGAGATCCTTCAGAATGTCTCCCACGGTTAGTGTGTATGTCGAATCGGCCCTCAAGTTGTGGAAAAACAACCTCAGCTCCTGCTGGTCCGAGCTGAGCTGATAGGATGCAAAACCCGTGAAAGGTGTGTTCCGAATGAAGAACGGATCAGAAAGCCCCCCTTTGGCTATCGGCTCGCTGAAGCGCAGCACAATCGGCTGGCCCGGCGAAAGTGGACCCGCTCCAGGCGCGGGGCTGGAGGAAATCACCTTCGGACCGGTCCTGTCATTGGAATCTGACACAGGTATCAAATCTCCGACCACCGGGTCTAAAAGTCCAAAGGCCACCTGATACTCGATCTCCCGATGATTCCCTGATTCATCATTGGCCGAAACCCTCAACACCGCTCTGAGTCCAATATCGCAGTTAATCGAGTAAACCAAGCGGGACGCGGTCGCGGATATTGATTCCCGACTGACCAACGAGAAGCGCACGTCGGCTGGAGACGCGTGCTGGCCTGGAGCCAGCGCGAGGACCGAGGACACCACGACATCAACCCGTGGCGTGGACCGGTCGTCGAATGCCGAAACGCGAAGTTCCATGGGCGCCCCCGGGAGTGGCGAATAAGGCGAGTGTGAAATCAAGAGGTTCGGCGCATCTGTGTCAGGGTCCGCGCCTCCTTCGATGGGAAAAATGATGTCCACCGGACTCAATGAATTCCCAATGGCAAGCCGCTCCTGCACCGTGGGCAGGCTCACAACACGGCTGGCCACACGCCCTGGAAATCGAGGATGCGTGGCCCTCAATAGCGAGCCCCCGGTATCGGGTGTGAACGTGGCGACAGGCAACAGGAAGCTGTAGGATGCGAATTCGCCTCGAGCAGTGCAGAAAAAAGAGCCCGACCGGATCTGGCCCACCCCACCCGAAACCGCACCCTGTGGAGCGGCCCACACCAAGGCGCCTGTCACGCGTTTTGCCCGATCCATGTCCGGCAGCCCATTCGTCGAATAACTCGTTGCTAAAACGTGACCGGCGACAACCATGCTCGTTCCCACCGAAAGCATCAACGGGGCGATTAACACCTCCTCGTAGGGTCCAAGCAACCCATAGAATGGCGGCGAATGGGTCACCAGTTTACCATTCTCATACTGCATCTTGTCCACAATCTCATAGGCTGTGACACCATCGATTTGTCTCGGAATTGTCAGCGCAAAGCTGGCGTCCTCCGGCCGCGTTCCCGCCGGTAATCCAAGATCGGCGGCCGCAACGGAAAAACTCACGTCGGGACCCACGGTTGTCTCATCACCTCGGCTTGAATAACGAAATCCTCCCAGGAGTTTCCCCCCCTCCGGCAAGGCGTTCCCAATCAACTCCAGTAACTGGGCAAATTGGACGGGCTCCAGTTTAAACTTGGTCTTCGACGGAACCGACCCCGGCTCCACAATCACCCGCACGGGTCCCCCGTCGCTTTGAGCCTCCAGGATCCCGCCCCCACGGAACAACGCCACGCTCCCGTCCCGAAACAACTGCCGACCCACCGGCACCCGCGTCCGGGTCCCATTCCTGTTTTGCACGGTCGCACTCAACACATCGTCCACGTCTGCCTCAATGAAGTTGTCGAAACTCCCGTCAACCCGCGAGAGGACCGTCGCCGTGCGACCCGTGCTCTCGTTCTCAAGGATCACCGGAACTTCTGGCTCCGCCACGCCGGCGGTCCCCACGAGGCGAGCTTTGCCATCCAAAGGCTCGTGGCTCGTGATCTGGGCGGCCTGTCGGTTTAAGTCGTCGCTTGCCGTGGTGAACGTGAACTCTCTGGCTCCCTCCAGCATCCGGCCCGCAGGATCCGCAATCGACGCGGCGAGCCTCACCGTGTGGGCGGTCGAGGCCACCAACTGGGTCGTGGGAAGCAGTGTCGCCACCGTATTTCTTAAGTTCAATGTCAACGTGGTGGGCGCCACCACGCCTCCCGCGCCGACCAGTTCGATGCCGTTGGCGCCGAAGCTTCCAGGGTTGACAGGTCCGCTGAACTCGATGGCGACGTGGCTGACACGCGCCACGTTCGCCGCCCCGTTCGCCGGAGTTAACAAAACGACCTGGGGCCCTTTGGGACCTACGGTTGTGTCCGGTAATGTCACAGCCCCGGATCCCGTCGTGTCCATGGCGATCAGCGCGGTGTCGCCTGTTTGAGCATGCTTCAGAGAGAGCGTCGTGGCCTCGCGCGGTGCGATCGTTCGAAACCGCCCGTCCTCGCCCGAAAAACCAAGCCAGGTATTGTTCGGAACGCGGGACACCACCCCCGATGCCAGAGCATTCTGAGTAGTCCTCACCACCCCGGTAACGAACGCATGCTCCACGTCCAAAGCCACCAAAACGTACTGCCCGGGTCTGGAAACCCCCTGAAATCGGTCGCCAGTAGCCGGTTCCTCGTCCCTCAACAGGCCTTGGACGTCGCTCGCAAGTCGGCGCAAAGGCTCCAAACCAAACAGCCCGTCTCGCTCCACTACTCGCGCCAGGACAAATTTCGAGCTGACCCGCTGCGCGTCGAACCAGACGTTCAACATCCGGCCCGAAACCACGCCGTTGACCATCAGTTCAAAGGCCGCGACCAGCTGCCCGCCCACTGGTTTTAGGCCTGCGAAATTTGTCGGCGAAAAACGCCGCACCATCAGGGCTTGCGCCCCCTCCAAATCCCCTATCCCGGCCACGACGCGCACCCCCTCATGGCCTACTTCTCCCCCGCCGCTCTCGATCACTCCCGTGCTCAATTTCACCGCCGGAACAACCTCCACACGCACCAAGGCTTCAGACAAGTCGTCGGCCGCCAGCAATCGCAAGGGACGCATGCGAAAATGCGATTGAAGTGCACGCTCCCCTAATCCTCCAGGCCGTCGATAGGCTGTGATCAGAGTTTCGTAACGGGGCGGCATGCGCAGCGTGCCGTCGTTCATCCGATATTCCTCCGTGATCAAGCCCCGTAGCGACAACCCGCTCGGGATTGGACCAGAGGTGTTGGTGATGGATAACTCCGCGCTTGCCGTTACCAACTCGGCCACGGGGCTTGCGAGGCTCGTCGCCGGCGTCACGCGTCCGGACACGGAAAGCAGCGTCGTGCTCGGCATTGGAAGAGTGCTTG
Organism: Verrucomicrobiales bacterium; assembly: GCA_947487925.1. Taxonomy (GTDB): domain Bacteria; phylum Verrucomicrobiota; class Verrucomicrobiia; order Limisphaerales; family F1-80-MAGS106; genus F1-80-MAGS106. The sequence continues at coordinate 3,401 of CANLCA010000222.1, forward strand.
ATGGCAGGCCGGAACCGACACCCACACCCGCAGGTGCCCCGAATCCTTCATCGGCGACCACCACCCCATAGATCCCCGAGCCCGGCAAACTCGAACCTATCGATGTTCCTCCGGCTCCTGGTTGGATCGTCAGGGCAATCCACTCCCATCGGACGGGATCCCATCGTGCTAAAACTGCCGCTTCTCCAGCGCCTACCGCACCTCCCAGAGTGAGCGCGACCGCAAGAGGCACACTTGGTTCTCGATCAAACTCCAACGCAAATGCGCTCAAGGGGCTCCAGCCTGGAGGCAGGTCCGCTGGGAGGTTTTGGCTCTCGAAAACCGTGACCCGGCCCGGCGTCTCCTCCGCAAACGTGCCCGCAGCGACGGTGACTCGAACTGTCCCGTCGATTGAAGCCACCACACCGCCAGGGGAGCCGATCGTGGTCGAGACGGTCGCCCTCGGCGTCAATCGCGGCTGCGGAACATCCAGCACCTGATTCTCCACCAACCGCAGACCACGCCATACGGTCTGGAAACCCGGTTTACTAAACGACCAACGATGTTCCCCTGACACCTGACCCAGAGTGGCAATGCCGAACTCCGCATCGGTGGTGATCGACCGCTGGCCTGAAGGACCCGTTTCGGCCACGGACACCCCGCCCAGGGGATGGCCTGTCGAATCCAACGTCCGCGTCATCCCAAGCGCGAAAGCTCCTGAGGGACCTCGACAAAACAGTTTGAAGCCGGTCTGAGGCGCCGCGTCCCCGGATCGCCTTAAGGAGATCGTGCGAGGCGTCGAAACTTCGCTCGGCCCGAGAGTGGAGAGGGCTATCCGGGGGCTGAGATCAAAAAAGGGCTTGCCGGTTTCATCAATCCCATCCTGCCGCGCCGGACCCGGGCTTCCCGACACAGTCTCCAGAGTCACCACGAATGGCGGTCTCAGGATTTCCTGCCCCTTGTTGCGGAGCGACAGCTCGAACTCCCAATGTCCCGTCGCGCGGTTTAAGCGCATGGAACGAAACAACACTTCCACATTAGAAGATCGATCCTCGATGGCCAGCGTGGCGCCTGCCCACTCAAATCGCCTCGTTTCCCCCGCGATCACCCCCGTTGTCATCAACACTCCGAAAAGCAACCCGAGTCGCATCAGCGAGATCCCCACAAGGTCCGCGACTACCAAAGCCACGACCCAGCTTTTCACCGCATTTTTGCAGTAGTTCATGGCTGATTCCACAGTCGATAAAAGCGATGGTTCCATCTGGAAACATCAGTGAGTTCAATCACCGCCACTCCATCCGTGAGGAGTGTGCTCCCGAGCGAAGTCCAATGCTGAAGATCGGTCGAGACTTGAAGGGTCACCGCCGATCCCGGAGCCCCCTGAATGGTTAGTTTCCATCCTCCTCGAATCGACGGAATGAGCTTCAATTGCGGCTCGGACGGGGGAGCCTCGACTAGCACCTCCCCCGATGCCGCAACCAACTCGATGACCTCGAACTGTTTCGAAACCTCCCCAGCGGTGGGATCATCCACAAACTCGACCAAGGAGGACTGCCCAGGTGTTCCAGTGACCTTGAACTGGAGCTCGAAAAAGATCGATCCATCGGGCAGCGTCACTCCGAGCACGGTCGGGTCATCCCAAGAGAACGCCAACAATCCTTCCGAAACTCGCAACGATCCCAGGTTCTCCGTTTCCAATGCAGGCAATCCGCCGTTCAACGTCCCTTGGAACTGGAGAACTCCCGGATCCCATTTAAGCGTGAACTGCGCCGTCAACACCTCCTTGAAGCCTGACACGACAATGGGGATTTTTACAAGGGACCCCTGGGGGGCGGATCTGCTCTCCACTCGAATAATCACAGGACCCTCTTTCCGGCCCGAATCCATGGTGGATCTCAGGGCCGCCAATGACAGATTCTCCTGAACTGTAGCCTCTGTCCCCTCGGGAGGGGGAAGAACGGTTGGCTCAGGTGTCCAAGAACCGTTCACATCACCCATCTTGATACCAAAAAACCCCTGCCCCGGAGTGTCGATCGCCACACTTTGGTAGCTGCGATTCCGGGCCGAACTCCAAGGCGATGCGGGGTCGGGGAAGAGGATGTCCGAAGGCAGAAATCTCCAGAGCCCTCCCGGCAACGTGGCTGATCTGCCCAAGATCAAGTTTCTTATGAAAACAATATCCAAAGTCGTCACAACGCTGGAACCGTTGACGTCCGCGGCGAGGATCTTATGAGGAGAGCCAAGTGGGGATATTCCAAGACAGGGCTATTCAATTGACGACAGTACCCCCAACCTGTTGTGGTAGGGAGTCGGGCAACGGCCTACCGCCGACCATTTTTTTGTAGGGGGAAGGCTCGACTTGGACAGATTGCTGGATCAACCGGTAGAATAACTTGCCTCTGGATC
>CANLCA010000223.1 GCA_947487925.1 Verrucomicrobiales bacterium
CGAGGCGGCCAATAGGTCTAAACTCCGGTCATCCCGGTGAGATGGAAAAATGGTCTTCATCCCCTGTGGAACTATTCCACTGAAAACAGCGAGGAACCGCATCACGGTTTCACGGCTTGGGACCAGTCGTCCACCAGTCGGCTGACCATTCGGCGATGACGAAGGACCCCAATGCTACCGACTTGGCCTTTGATCCCCGCTAATTCCAAGTTGCTTTCAAGTTGAGAGTAATTCGCTGGTCTGCCGGGCGTCTGGCTTCGTGGCTCGTCAGTCACAGATCACTGTGGATTTGCTCCTTCCTCGCGCCTCGCCAGCCGCTCGGCATCCGGCGCGCCTTAACCTCAACTTGAAAGCAACTTGGAATCAGGGAACGGTGGGGACGCAACCGAGGCGGATCAGCGATTGGGTCCTCAGGCTCGAAGCCCCGAAGTCTTCATCTCCAGGTGAAGTGATTTCGTCGAAATCCGACACCAACAACCTCAACTGGCTGGTGATGCCGCAAACCACCAAATCCTCGAAAGATCGCACGCGACAAAGAACCGTGAACGGGTCGTGACGAATGTAGGAAGGCGTCCAATTCTGCCGCTCATGGCTCGCAACCTCAGAATCGAATACCCCGGCGCTATCTATCATGTGATGAACCGGGGCGATCCGCAAAGACAGTCCTGCCGGGCGGACAAGGCCGAGAGGTAAGAGTTGCGGCGGTGGCGGTGGCCTGGATTACGCAGCGATTGCAGATGGGCAGCTTGCCCAATGTGGACACACTGCCTTACGAGTGGCGGCAGCGCAAATAGAAGCAATAGCTGTTCATAAGAACTGAGCCGTTCACCGACCCGACTAAAATGATTCAGGCAAACGACTCCATTAGTCATCTCTGACCCCTTTCCAGAAGAAAGCAAATCGAATGTTACCAATAGCCGGGACTGACACCTGCTCGAGCAGATGGAGTTGCCAACCGAACTGATGGCGTCGGGGCGATGGCCTGGTTCGCGAACGCGCAATGTTTATCCCAAATTGATAACTGGCTATCAAATCTTGCCTCTGCTATAAGCCTGCACCGCTACACAAAGCAAGCAAGGGCAAGAAGATGAATTCCGAAAATCCTTCCATAACTGGCAAGACCGTCTGGGCTTTTGACCTGGGCAAAGCCTCCATCGGCGAAGCGGTCCGGCTCGACGACAAATTCCTGCACAAAGCTTCACTGCTGATCCCGGCTGAATTTGCGGAAACAAAAACCGCTGCTGGCCGACGACGAATGTCTCGCACGCGACAGGCACACAAAGCACGCGAACAATGGCTGGACGAGGTGATGCAAAAGGCGGGCATTGAACCGCTGAAAGGTCGGCGCACCGTGAAAATTGCCGGCAAATGGCAATCCGCGCCGGAAACTGAAACGCAGAAACAAAACCGCGAACTTTTGGAACGTGAGTTTGCCAAGCCGGGCGATCCGACTTGCTACACGTCTTGCCTGCTTCGCATCAAATTGCTGAATGGCCTGAAACTTGAGCCGTGGCAAATCTACAAGGCATTACATTCGGCGATTCAACGTCGTGGTTACGACCCGAACATTCCTTGGAAAACTCGCAGCCAGCGAAAAGCGAAAGCCGGAGTTGCCGAGGATGAAGAAGCCGGCACACAGGCGCGCATGGAACAATTTGAAAAGGATTTGGAAACTATGGCGCCCGGCAAACCGGCGTTTCAGTTCCCCTGCTATTACGATGCTTGGAAAATGGGACTTTGGAATCCAGCCAACCCAACCGAATTGAAAGACCGCATTGATTGCCGCGCTGAAAGCACTCGCGATCAAATCGTACCCCGTAGGTTGGTGATAAAAGAAATTACCGCGCTTGCGGACAGTGCCGCGAAGGATTATCCGAAACTTAAAGGGCAGGCAAAATACCTTCTCTTTGGGCCGACGGAAACGGCATACGCTTCCTTCGACGCCAAACTCCGCCAAGAACACGATTTGAGAGAAGGCGGCGCGAATGATTGGCAGGGTGTGCTTGGTCAGAAGATTCCCCGTTTTGACAACCGAATCATCGGCAAATGTGTGCTGATTCCGCGCATGAACGTCTGCAAGATTCGCACGGACGGAAAAGGCGAGATTCATCCGCAGTCGAAAGCGGCAGGAGAAGTTTCGTTCCTGATGAAGTTGAAAAACATGAGGATTCAGCGCGGGGGAAAGCCCGTTGGACTTACAGCGGAGGAAATCAAATCGGTTTTTGAGAATCCGGCGTTTGAGAATCTTTCCCTCACCGAGTCCGCTTGGAAAAAGAAGGTGTGTGTTCCGCTTGGCGCTGTTCCCTTGCCGGGACATGAATGCGTGGAAGCGCCAAGAGTCTCCGGGCGGAGCCGGTTCTGCCGTCCCGCCTTGGATATTTTGAAGCGGTTGATTCTTTCCGGGCAAAAGCCGAGAGACTTCCACCGCGCTGAAGTTGGGAAGCTAAACGGAAACACGAATCCATTGAAGGGATTGATCGAAGCCGATTTGAAATTTCTGACGCAAATGGGCGAGACATGGGAAGGCATTTACATTCCGAATCAAAAACTCGATGCGCTCGTGCGAAACTCAGACGATTCGGGTGAAGCCATCCGTACTTTGATTGGTTCTCAAAACGATCCCATTGTTCGCCACCGCCTGAACCTCTTTGGTGAGCGGCTTAACTATTTGGAAAAGGAGGCGAACGGAGAAGGTTTTGGAGAACCAGAGAGCGTCGTCTTGGAATTTGTGCGGACGGATTTCATGGGGCATAAGGCAAAACTGGAGTACAACAAGTTCATCAAAGATCGCGCTGCCGAGCGAGCCAAAGCCAAAAAAGAGGCCACAGAGGCCGGAGCAAGTGAATCTGCGGCTGGATTCAAATTGGAATTGTTGCAGGCTCAAAGAGGGATTTGCCTCTACACCGGCGATGGTCTAGTGCCAACCTCACTCGACGAGTATGTGATTGACCACATTGTGCCACGCGCAAAGGGTGGACCGGATGCAGCGGTCAACTACGTTCTGACAACACGCCGAGCCAACGATGACAAGGCCGACCGCACTCCTTACGAATGGCTTTCCACAACGAAAGGATGGGATGCTTACGTCAATCGCGTCCGCGAACGCCTGACTTCGTTGCGTCACAAGAAGGCGCAATTGCTAATTTCACCCGATGCCGAAAAGCTCGTTGAGAAATACACGGCGCTCGCAGAGACGGCTTGGATCTCCAAGCTGGCGCAGGCAATCCTCGATTTGCGTTTCGGCTGGCGTAACGGCAACGATTCAAAAGGGCGCAAACGGGTAGTAGTTGTTTCAGGCGGTTTGACCGGACGCATCCGTCGGAGATACAAGCTCAACCACATCCTCAACCCCGATGCGAAAGACGATGAAGACGCCGAAAAGAAAAACCGGAACGACGACCGGCACCATGCGCTGGATGCGATGGTTATCAGCTTCCTCAATCCGCTAAAGGTGGAACCCAAATTGCCCGATGGAGCGCACCGGGAATTCTTTGCGAAGGAAATTAAGGAAGTCATACCGCAGAACGTTTGTTTTGAAAAACCCGCGCTGGCAGAAACCATTTACGGAGCACGCGGACAAGGCAAAGACAACATCATCGTGCAGCGCGCGGAAGTAATCTCACTCGCGCAAAAGCCCATTGCGCCGGGCAAAACAAAGTTCGATCTGGACTACGCACGAAAACAGATTCAGGCAATTCGAGATTTCCACATTCAACAACAATTGTCTGAATTTGCGGCAACCGCGCCCACGGAACAGGCATGGAACGCGTTTTGTCAGAGTTTTTGTTTGCAGCGAAAGAGCGGCTCATCGGGCAGTGCCGTGAAGTTCGTTTTTATGAACGTCGGCGAGCCAGATGAGTACAAGGATTTGTCGAAGGATGGCACCGGTGCGTTTCGCAAAGCTATCAAAGGACACAAGGGGCAGTTCGTTTATGCAGATACAAAGGGCAAACCGAGAGTGCGCCCCGTTTATGCCTTCGAGTCAGTTCAAACTGTGCGTGCAGAACTGGCGCAAAGCGCCGGACAAGCGGCAATCAAAGGGTTTTTCCAATCAGGATGTTTGGTCGAACTCGAAAAACAGATTCCACACAGTTCAACGCCACTGTCTCCGGGAAAATACAAATTGAATACAATCCTCACTGACGGGCGGGCCAAGGTCACTGATTCGTCAGGAAAGATGTCGTTGCCAATCAGTTTGGAAAAAATGCTCGCTGCTGGTTTCAAGCGAGCGGAGTGAAAGCCTATGAGCCACCACCTTCTCCACATTTTCAAACACGGCTGCGTGTTGTCCAAAGACCGGGGCTTTCTGGTCTGTCGCGGCGATGACAAGACCGAGAACCGCATCCCGCACGAAGACGTGCGCGCAGTCATCATCGCGGCGCGCGGCGTCACGCTCACGTCCAGCTTTGTCTCGGCGGTTCTGGAGACGGATGGAATCATTCTCCATTGCAACGAGAGTTATCAGCCCTGCGGCATCACCGCGCCATTGGGACGGGTGATTGATAACAAGGCTTTCCTGCATCAAGCGGAACGACCGGTGCGGTTGAACAATCGCCTCTGGCAGCATCTCATCCGGGGCAAAACGGTGAATCAGTTAAAAGTGCTGAAGAAACGGCAGTTGAATTCGCCGCATCTGGAACTGGCGGTGAGGCAGGACACTTTCGACGAAGGCAATTGCGCCCGGCGTTATTGGCAGTTGTATTTTCCTTCGATTGGCTGGGTTGCCTCCTCGCGCGACCGCAAGCAAGACAACGCACCGAACCAAATGTTGAACTACGGATATGCAGTGCTTGGCGCTCTCTGTCATCGTAGTTTATTGATTCACGGATTGTCCCCCTTGCTCGGCGTAAAACATACCACCCGTTATCACGCCGATCCTTTGGTCTATGACATGATGGAGCCATACCGTCCGGCAGTTGATTTTATGATGGCCGAATTCATGGTCGGCGAAGATGTCAGTATGAAGGCGTGGTGTAAGAAGATCGGGACTGAATTGCGCGAACAACGGGTGGAACGCGAACGCTATTCGCTCAAGCTCATGGATGCGATTGATGCTTCAGCTTCGTCGCTCGCTCGTAGCTACGCGGAGAAATCCTCTGAGTTGTTTTGGGTTCCTCAACTATCGTAGCAGCCGACGTGAGGAGGCTCATTTCAATTGAAGCCGGAAGTCAGAGCCTCGTCACCTCGGCTGCTACCAATGAAGATCGAAAAGAAAAGTTCATATCGTATGGGCTGGATTTTGACCATGTTTGATCTGCCTGTGATGACAGACACGGAACGCAAAGCCGCCACCAGGTTTCGGAATGATCTGCTCGATAACGGTTATTTGATGATTCAGTTCTCGGTGTATGCGCGACCATGCGTGAGCTATGAACAGATGGACACGCACATTGCCCGCATCAAGGCAGTGATTCCAACAGCGGGAAATGTCCGATTGATGTTTTTGACGGATGAGCAATGGAAGCGTGCTTACACGGTTATCGGTGCAAACTACAAAGATGACAACCGCGCCAAAGATCCGAGCATTCCCAACCAAGTGGACTTCTGGGAATAAAAACGGCGTTGAAACGTGCTAGGCAGTGGTTTCAACGCCGTTCTATCAGTTAAGACTTCACCCCCCGGAAAAGTCTGGTCAACTCTTACCAAACCAGCCGCTTCGGTCAAGCCTATCGTAGCTGACTTCTCCGGGGGGTGAAGTCAAAACTCTTTCTGTTATGCCGCATAGCCTGCGGCTATCGTAGCTGACTTCTCCGGGGGGTGAAGTCAAAACCGTGA
>CANLCA010000224.1 GCA_947487925.1 Verrucomicrobiales bacterium
AGGGTCGACCTCCACACCGCGCGATCACAGTGAAGTAAGATGGGTGTGCAACTTACTGCACTCAAAGGCGTTTAACTCCCTTAACATTGCTCATCGATGGCTCAATTCAATTACAAGGCCCGACGAAAGTCCGGTGAAGTGGTCACTGGGGTTCTGGATGTTCCCGATCGCGCTGCGGCGCTGGCCCAGATCGAACGACAAGGTCTCTTCCCAGTCACTATTTTGGTTTCCAAAACCATCGGAAAAGCCGAGCGCGCCAAGGACAAGCACGAGAAACGCCAAGCCACAACCCATGCTCTCCCATCCTTGCTCAGGGGGCTCGGTCGAGGTCAAAGGAAGCCTGGACTCAAAGAATTGTCGACCTTCACGCAGCAAATGGCCAATCTGTTGCGCTCAGGCATGCCCTTGACTGTCGCCCTGAACAGCATGACCCACCTTGAGTCCAAGGGAATCCCTTCGGACGTCAGTCGCCAACTCAAACAGGATGTCATGGAAGGCAAAAGCCTCTCCGACGCCATGGCCCGCCAGCCCGTCATCTTCTCGGACATGTATGTTAACATGGTGCGCGCCGGGGAACAAAGTGGCGCCTTGGAGGAGGTCCTCAGACGGTTGGCCTCCCACTTCGAACGGTTCGCCGAGGTTCAACAGAAATTCATCTCGGCCCTCATTTACCCTGCCATCGTGGCCTGCGTCGGCATTGTCGTCATCTTCTTTTTCATGACCTACATGCTTCCCAAGTTCCTTCAGATCTTCGAGGGGATGCGAATCCCCCTGCCGCCTTCGACGCAGGCTTTGATTCTTATCAGCCATTTTTTCAGTCATTACTCGTGGATACTCGTCGGGGTTGTCGTGGTTGTCGTCATTGTCTTTCAGCGTTACAAATCAACCGATGCGGGACGGCGAACCCTGGATCGTTTCAAAATGGACGCGCCAATTGTCGGGAAAGTGGTGCGGCTGAATTTGTTCGGCCAGTTTGCTCGAACGCTCGGAACGCTTCTTCAAAACGGTGTTCCGGTGTTGACCGCACTCAAGATCACGGAGCAGATCATGCCAAACGTGATTCTCAAAAACGCCATTGCCAAGACCCGTGAAGATGTCACCGACGGCAAAACGATCGCGCAACCGTTGGCCAAGAGCAAAATCTTCCCGCAGCTCATGCTCGATCTGCTGAAGATAGGCGAGGAAACCTGCGATGTCCCGGGAGCCTTGCAGAATGTTGCCGAGACATACGAGAATGAGCTCAACATCGCCCTCCGTGTGATGACAAACCTCATCGAACCAGTCATGATCATCATCATGGCGGCGGGAGTCGGAGGCCTTCTTTTTAGCATTCTATCGGCCATGTTTGCGGTGACCTCCAGCATCGGGAAATCGTGAAAATTCGACACGACAGGGAGTGGGGTTTTACCCTCATTGAGATCATGATCGTTGTGTCGATCATGGCCGTTTGCCTAGGAATTGGTGTGCCCTCGATATTTCGCGCTGCCAAGAAGGACCCTTTGCAGCAGGCCGTTCGAGACGTGATCGAAGCCTGCACCAATGCGCGGTCGCAGGCGATCTTGCGCGGCGAATCCTACGACTTCGTGATCCGTGCCAGCGAAGGCTCCCTCTCCGTGATCAAGTCACCCGCCCGCCAGCACCCTGCGGCCTCGGGTTCTAGTGGCAATCCCAACCTCCGATTTGGTTCAGGCTCGGATGGTGTCGTTCACGTCTCAGGAGCGGGAAGCTCCAGCCCGGCCGCGGCGAAGCCGCTCTTCTCCGGGCGCTTGCACGAGGACATCATTATTGAAATCCTTTTCGTCGATCTTCGAGACCAGATGGATCGGGATGAGACCCACATCCGGTTCCACCCCAACAGCATGAGCGATGAAATGAGAATTGTTCTGAACTGGCGCCAGCAAAAACGAACGATGATCACGCTCGACCCGATCACCGCAATCGCTGACATGGACATCCTGCAATGAGAAACCGCGGCTTTACGATTCTCGAAGTCCTCGTAGCGGTGGGTGTCTTTTTCATGTGCATTTTCGCCATCCTAGAATTGACTGCCAGTAGCTTGAGGGCCGCCAGAAGCCTGTCCAGGCCCATCCCTGATATCGGCATGCTTCTCCCGGATTTGGTCCTGACGAACCGGCTTGAGGAGGGTAGCGAATCCGGCGATTTTGGCGATGCCTACCCAGGAGCACGGTGGCAGCGTGAGATTTTCCTGGCCTCTTCGAACGGCCTGTTTCAGGTGGATTTTACGATCTATGAAAACGGCAAGAGAAGCCCCCAGATGAGCAAATCGAGCCTTTTGCTTTGGCGGCCTGACTCCGCAGTCACCGTGAGAGGGGGGAGACGATGACCCTCCGTAACAAGAATCGACGGAAGGCGTTCACCCTCATCGAGATCCTGCTCGCGATGGGAATCTTCGCCTTGGTCCTGACCTCGATGTACTCGAGCTGGTCGTCAATCCTCCGAGCGTCCAAGGCTGGGTCCAAGGCCGCGGAGGATGCGCAGAGGGGAAGGGCGGCCATGAGGGTCATCCAAGATGCGCTAGTTTCCGCTCAGATGTTTACTGCGAACCAACGCTATTACTCGTTCGTGGGCGGGCCCGATGGCACGTTTTCAAGCTTGAGTTTCGCCAGTCATCTTCCTGAGTCGTTCCCGCGCAGCTCACGTTTCGGTGGGTTGGGTATCCGACGTGTCAACCTCAACGTGGAACGAGGTAAACAAGGACAAAATCAATTGGTTGTGCGGCAGACACCCCTCTGCATGGATACCGAGGAGGACGAGCAAGCATTCCCCGTTGTGTTGGCAAAAGAGGTGAAGCTTTTTCAAATCACCTTCTGGGATCAACGAACGGCTGAATGGGTTGATGAGTGGCTCTATACCAATCAGCTTCCCAAGTTGGTCCGCGTCACCCTCGCACAAGGCGACGGGATTGACTTCAGGCGTGTTTCTCAGGATGAAGTGGTCACCAGGATCATCAGCATCCCATCCGTCGCGGTTCCTGCAATATTGCAGGTTCCAGGAGGTGTTCCCGGGGCAGTCGACCCATCACGCACCAACAACAGCCTTTCCAACTCCCGACTTAATGCTAACAGCAGCCTGGACAACACCTCGCGAAATCCTAACCCGGGATTCGGAGCGCGCTCTCCCTTCAATACCGCCCCCCCTAACTCTCGCCCACCGTATCCGACAGGGAACGGTCGCAGACCCTGAAAAAGTCTCGCATGGACTTCTCACATTCCCCAGCTCCCCCAAGGCGTGACGGCATAGCCCTCGTGATAGTCTTGCTGGTTGTCGTCGCTTTGGGCATTTTGGCGGGCGGTTTTTCTTACTCCATGTTGGTCGAAACCCGGCTCGCGCGAAATGCGAATATGGAGCCGGATCTTGAATGGCTGGGACGTTCCGGAGTCGAACTGGCTCGTTATGTTTTGGGCCACACCCTCTCCATTCCTGGGGAATCGGGTATCGCTTCCCTCAATCAAAAATGGGCCGGAGGCCCGGGGATGACGAACGACATCCTGTCAGAAATCAACCTTTCCGACGTGCCTCTCGGGAACGGATCCTTCTCTGTAAAAATCGTCGATTGTGAACGGAAGGTGAATATCAATATTGCCAGCGAAGACTTGCTGCAGCGCGCGTTCGTCTTTATGGGAGTGGACGCCGCTGTCCAGTCGTCGGTGATTGAGGCTATCCTGGATTGGAAAGACCTCGATGATAACCCGCGGCTGAACGGGGCTGAGTCCGAGGAATACCTCAGGGGGAACCCGCCCTATTATTCTAAAAACGGGCCGCTTGATGACATCGCGGAGCTGATGATGATTCGGGGCATCACTCCGGAACTTTTTTGGGGTCATGAAGGAGCTCGTCAAAATCCAAGATCTCTCCAAGAGACAGTGAGCAGTGGTTCGCCGGGGCTTGGCCAGACGTACTCTGGGGTTGGTTTGAGCGAATTATTCACCACTTTTGGAACCCCACAGATCAACATCAACACGGCTTCTCTTGCGGTCCTTCAGCTGTTGCCCGGGGTCGATGCCAACATCGCTGGGGCGATTATGCAGCGACGGGCCGGCTACGATGGCGCGGAAGGCACCGAGGACGACCAGCCTTTCAGGAGCGTGGTCGAATTGGCAGGGATTGCGGGATTAGGTCCCCAATATGTGGCTCTCATCCAGAGGTTTTGCGGGGTCATGTCGGCCACGTTCGAAGTGACGGTTGAGGCCAAGATGTCACCCTATAGACGGCGATTCAAGGCGTTGGTTCGAAGAGCGAACGCCAGAGATGTGGCCATTCTGCACTTTGGTTGGGAATAGAGGCAGGCAACCACAGGAATGTGATGGCTCACGATGCGACGTTGGTTTGTGTTCTTGGGGCTGACACAGGAGTTGGCAAAACCACTGTCACTCGATTGCTGCTAGCGCATGCCAGATCCAGGGGCTTGAGTGCCGTGGGTTTAAAGCCGTTTTCCAGTGGTGGAAGGCAGGACGCGATCGCCCTGCGGGATTGCTTGCATGGCTCCGTCGAACCGAGTCTCCAGCAGATAAATCCTTGGCACCAGGAAGAGCCCTTGGCGCCTTTGCTGGCGGCCCGACGGAGCGGTCAACCTTCGCCTCAGTTGGAGCAGGTCCTTAATTGGATTAGGGACCACCGCCTACGATATCAGATTGTGCTCGTGGAAGGTGTCGGCGGCCTGCTGACTCCAATAGCTGAAACATTTTCAATGCTCGATGTCGTCGAAGAGCTGGGGTCGACGCTCGTGGTTGTCGTGAGAAACCGGTTGGGCGCGATCAACCAGGCGCGGCTTTGTTATGAAGTGAGCGCAAAGTCGCGACTGGAGCAGTGTTTTGTGATATTATCGGGCGTCAAGGAGGGGGATATCTCGGTGAAGACCAACTTGGAAGCGATTCAAGAGTTCTGTCCTCGCTGGACAGCCTTAGACATCCCATTTGAGGGGGAAATACACGCGGAAGGACTGGGCTTTAGAACAATCGCAAAAAAATTCAAAAAAACTCTTGCGCAAATTTTCTGAAGTGGTAGAAATGACATCGTTCTTTGTGAGAAAAACTGGGAAGCGAAGCGGGTGAGAAAAGGGAATGGCAAGCTTTCGAAGTTTAATCGTAAAAATCTGATTGACGAGTGCGGTAAAAGACACTAGTCTTTCAACAGTAAAGGTATTCTGGCTACCGAGTAATTCAGAAATTATATCGGTGGTGATTTTTTTTCCCGTAACGGGGCGTTTAATTTAGGACAAGTGTCCGTTGTTCATTGAAAGTTGAATTGTGCGATAAGTAAAGAGCCCCTCGATAAATGCCAAGTTAGTTTGGCAAAAATTGAGAAACATCTTGCAGTTTGGACGAGTGTCCAAAAAAATCAGACTAACGTTTTTAAAATAACGGAGAGTTTGATTCTGGCTCAGAACGAACGCTGGCGGCGTGGATAAGACATGCAAGTCGAACGCTAGTTAGGGAGTAGCAATATTTCCTGATTGGAGTGGCGCAAGGGTGCGTAACACGTGGGTAATTTGCCGTGAAGTTGGGGATAACTCGCTGAAAGGCGAGCTAATACCGAATGTGATTGGCTGGGAGCATTCCTGGCCAATCAAAGTTGGGGACCGTAAGGCCTGACGCTTCACGATAAGCCCGCGGCCTATCAGCTAGTTGGTGAGGTAACGGCCCACCAAGGCTAAGACGGGTAGCTGGTCTGAGAGGACGACCAGCCACACTGGAACTGAGACACGGTCCAGACACCTACGGGTGGCAGCAGTCGAGAATTTTTCTCAATGGGCG
>CANLCA010000225.1 GCA_947487925.1 Verrucomicrobiales bacterium
CTTTGCGTACCGCCACAATTCGAAGTCGTGCGCGGCAAATGGACCTTCGCGAATCTCCCCGTCATTCCTCCCCACTTCGATCTGGCGCCCCTGGAGAAGACCGAGGCTCGGCTAAAACTTCTGGCGAAATTGATCAAACGCAAGGACGTGGACTCCGTGGTCAACGCCTGCGACGCTGGGAGGGAGGGAGAACTGATCTTTCGTTACATCATGCGCTTTGTCGGATCCGAAAAACCCGCGCGCCGATTGTGGTTGCAATCCATGACTCCATCGGCGATTCGCGACGGATTTGCGACGCTTCGTGACGACTTATCGATGATCCCCCTGGCGGATGCGGCGGTGTGCCGATCTGAGGCGGACTGGCTGGTCGGCATCAACGGCACCCGTGCGATGACCGCGTTTAACTCCAAGACCGGAGGGTTTCACTTGACACCGGTCGGTCGAGTTCAAACCCCCACACTGGCTATCGTGGTCGAACGCGAGGAGCGGATTAAAAGGTTCGTGTCGCGCGATTATTGCGAGATCCATGGGATTTTTGGCGCGAAGGCTGGAGACTACCCTGGCAGGTGGTTTGATGAGAATTACATCAAGGACAAAAGCAAGGACGCCGACGCCGATCTAAAAGCTGAGCGATTGTGGGACCGCGCAAAGGCGGAGGCAATCCGCGCAAAGTGCACTGGTCAACCGGGGATTGTGACCGAGGAGAGCAAGCCCTCGTCTTCCTTGTCTCCTTTGTTGTATGATCTGACCACGTTGCAGCGGGAGGCGAACAGCCGTTTTGGTTTCGCAGCCTCCTCGACGCTAAAGATCGCGCAGGCGCTCTACGAAAAGCACAAGGTTTGCACCTACCCGAGGACGGATTCCCGAGCTTTGCCTGAGGACTATCTGGGCACGGTGCAGCAAACGCTTCAATCCTTTGAAAATACGGGCTACGCGGCGTTCGCCGGCCGAATCCTCAAGGAAGGCTGGGTCCGTCCGAACAAGCGCATCTTCAACAACGCCAAGATCTCGGACCACTTCGCGATCATCCCGACCGCCCTGGCCCCCAAGAATCTCAGCGAGGCCGAATCGAAACTTTACGATCTTGTGACCCGACGCTTCCTGGCGGTATTCTATCCCGCCGCGGAATTCCAGGTCACTACTCGCATCACCCGCGTCGTGGGCGAACCCTTCAAGAGCGAAGGCAAAGTGCTCGTGAATGCGGGCTGGCTCGCGGTCTATGGAAAAGAAGCCCAGACCGATGACACGCCCAATCTAACGCCGGTGCAATCAGGAGAAACCGTCGCCACGCTCAGCGTCGATGTTCACAACCTCCAAACGAAGCCCCCAGCCCGATATTCTGAAGCGACGCTGCTCTCCGCTATGGAGGGCGCCGGGAAGTTGGTGGAGGATGAAGAGTTGCGCGAAGCCATGAGTGCCAAGGGTCTGGGAACCCCAGCAACCCGAGCCGCCATCATCGAGGGCTTGCTCTTCGAGAAATACATCCTGCGACTGGGCCGGGAGCTCCAGGCCACAGCGAAGGGAATCTCCCTGATTACGTTGCTACGCGGGCTCAATGTTCCCGAACTCTGCTCCCCGGAACTGACAGGGAATTGGGAGTTCAAACTGAAGCTCATGGAACGTGGCCAGCTCGCCAGAGCCGACTTCATGAAGCAAATCGGGGACATGACGCGACATATCGTCGAGACGGCCAAGCGTTATGAGAGCGACACCGTCCCAGGCGATTTTGGGACCTTGACAGTCCCGTGCCCCAAATGCGGAGGAGAGATCCGGGAGAACTACAAAAAGTTCCAGTGCCAGAGGTGTGATTTCTCGATGTGGAAAATTCTGGCCGGTCGCCAGTTCGAGATACCGGAGGTTGAGGAGTTGATATCCAAAAAGGTGCTGGGCCCGGTCCAAGGCTTCAGGAGTAAGATGGGCAAGCCCTTCGCCGCACAGCTCCGAATGGGCGCGGAATATAAAGTCGAGTTCGACTTCGGCCAAAACAACGGCTCGGCCGATGGACAGACCGCGGAAGTGGACTTCTCAGGTCAGCAGCCTATCGGCAAATGCCCCAAGTGCGCCAGCCCGGTCTACGACAACGGGATGAGTTATGTTTGCGAGAAGTCGGTGGGCTCCGCGCGTTCGTGCGATTTCCGCACCGGCAAAGTGATCCTGCAACGCACGATTGAACGCGAGCAGATTGCGAAATTGCTCGGGAGCGGCAAAACAGATTTGCTCCACAAATTCATCTCCAAGAAGAACCGACCCTTTTCGGCGTTCTTGGTCGTCGCAAAAGAAGGCAAAGTCGGCTTCGAATTTGCGCCCCGTGAACCCAGGAAGCCAAAAGCCGCTTCTGCCCCGTCAAAGCCTCCTGCGGAATCCGAGACTGAACCCAAGTGAGTGTGATAAGGCGATGGGGCAAAGCCGGGAATCCCGGACGCGCGTATGAAAATCCTGGTCATCTCCCTCGCGGGCATCGGTGACACGCTCATCGCCACGCCGCTGGCCCGGGAATTGCGCCTTAATTTTCCCAAGGCCGCCATCGATTTCTTCGTTTTTTGGCCCGGGGCGCGCGACCTACTTCTCCACAACTCCAACGTCAATCAGGTGATCCAAAAGAACCTGGTTCGTGAAGGAACGTGGCGATCCCTGCATTTTCTGATGTCTCTCCGCCGCGAGCGCTACGACATCAGCCTGAACACCCATCCGCAAAGCAAACGCCACTACCGCCTTGTGGCGTTTCTCGTGGGCGCGCGCGTCCGCGCAAGCCATGCTTATGACAATTCCACCCGAATCGACCGAGTCCTAGTAAATCGCTCCATCCCTCAGGATTATTCGATCCACTCCATAGACAACAACCTGCGTCTCCTCCCCTTGATCGGAGCTCGTGAGAAGCTTTCCTCCCACGAATTCGAGCTCATTCTATCAACGGAAGAGCGGGCTTGGGCGGGAGGTTTTGCGCGAGAACACGGCCTGGCTACGGCGGAATGGATGGGCCTTCACGTGGGTTCTGGCACCACCAAAAACCTCCGGTTCAAACGCTGGCCCTTGGCTTATTACCGGGAGTTGATCGACCGCCTGCTCAGGAGCAACCCGGCGCGCCGAATCATTCTCTTCGGAGGACCCGATGAGGAATCCGACAACGTGGAACTGCTCGCGTCAGCAAATTCCTCCCGGCTCATTCCCTCGCGAACGCCCAGCGTGCGACACGCCGCGGCGCTTTTGGAAAACTGTCCGGTCTTCTTGAGCGTGGACAACCTCATGATGCACCTTGCCGCCGCGATGAAAGTCCCACGCCAGATCGTCATCGAATCCCCAACTTTTGGCCCGACACTCGCGCCATACCACCGTCCGTTCACACTGGTGCCGAACCCTTTGACGCATGGTCGCAATCTCGATTTCTACCGGTATGACGGAGGGAACATACGGGGTTCGCCTGAGACGCTGAGGCAATGCATGGAATCCGTCACGGTGCAGGCGGTGTTCGAGGCCGTCACGACTGGTCTTGGAGAAACTTGCCGCCCCAAGGAGACATCCTAAACTCCCTTCATGTCTGACGTCCCCGTCATTAGCATCGTCATCCTGAATTACAACGGGGCGCGTTGGTTGAACCGATGCCTGGAGTCCATCCGCAGCCAAACGATTTTCGAGCAACTCGAGCTTATCATTGCCGATAACCGATCCAGCGATGGTTCAGACCGGTTGTCAGAGCAACTGCTCCAGGGTTGGGCCAACGCCCGGTTCGTGCAGAACGGTTCGAACCTGGGATTTTGCGAAGGCAACAACCGAGGGGCCCGCGGAGCCCGCGGCCGCTATCTATTTTTCCTGAACAACGACACGTGGCTTGAGCCGGATTGTCTGGAGAAACTCCTGGGTGCGGTCCGGGCTTTGGGAGCGGCGGCTGCGACGCCCCTCATGTTGAATTACGACGAGGACTCCATCCAGTCGCTGGGCGGAGCAGGGTTTGACGTGTTCGGCCTGTTGAGCCGTGAAACTCGCGCCGATAGGACCCGCGAGATCTTCACGGTCGGGGGCTGCTGCTACCTGATCGAAACCGCCTTGTTTTGGGAACTGGGCGCGTTTGATCCGGTGTTCTACATGTACGCAGACGAGTATGACTTGACCTGGCGAGTTTGGATGTCGGGGCGCGCCGCGATTCTGGTGCCGGTGTCGCGCTTGCATCATCGCGGGGCTGCGAATGTCAATCCCAAGGGTGGATCGCGCGAAGTGGAGTTTCGCACCAGCGAGGCCAAGCGATACTATTCAAACAGGAACGGCCTGCTGGTGATCTTGAAGAATGCGCAACACCTCCTCCTGCTGCTAGCCTGCACACAGCTGCTGTGGTTGTTCGCTGAAGCCCTCCTGGTGGGCTTCATGACTGGGCGGTGGCAGATTGTGCGACGTGCTTATTGGGAATCCGTGAGGGACTGTTGGAAGCTGCGCGACCACGTGCGCGCCGAACGCATCCGCTTACGATCCCTGCGCCGCGTGGGGGATTGGAGGTTGCTCCGCTTCCTGCGCCTCCGCCTCAACCGTTGGGACGAATTCCGGCGCATGCTCCAGCTCGGCCGGTTAAAGGTGGACTAAGAGGTTTTACCCTGAAAACGGCTGTGGACCGGGTTGAAGATCTACACCGGTCTGGATGAGAGACTCTCGACGAGGAATGAGGCTGTTCCTTCACGGATTTGGCGAGCAACCTGGACCGATTTTATCGCCAGGATCATGCGAAGATTCGACGTGCGCAACTGCCATTTTGAGGGTTACCGCGAGTAGATTCGGCGGATGATGTCCTCGATGGGCACTTCCTGGATATCGATGTCCTTGATCGGAAGTTCGTCCAGCAACGCTTTGCACACGGGAATCACCCGGTCACGTTTCACTTTCAACTTCAAAAGAGTCTCGTTGTGCTCCAGGACCTCCCCGTATTTCTTCACGCCCTCAAGGTTGCCGGACGGTGATCGCTCGGTCTGGACGGTGATTAACTTGAAATCCGCGAACCGGTCGATGACATCGGCCAGCTTCCCGTCGAAGAAAGTCACACCTCGATCGATGATAATGACGCGTTCACAGAGTTCCTGGATATCTGCCATGTAGTGGCTTGTGAGAAGAATGGTTGTGCGGCGTTTGATGTTGTGCTCGCGCAGGAACTCTCGCACGATTTTTTGGGAGATGACATCCAGGCCAATGGTGGGCTCATCGAGAAAAAGCACTTTGGGCTCGTGGAGCAGCGCGGCGATAAGCTCCATTTTCATGCGTTCTCCGAGAGAAAGCTCTCGCACCATGATGTTGAGCTTGTCGCGAACCCCTAGCAGCCCGGTCATTTCATCCAACGAACGGAGGAACCGATCTTGGGGAATTTCATAAATCCGGGCATTGAGCTCGAGGGATTCGCGGGCCGGCAGGTCCCACCAGAGCTGATTTTTTTGGCCGAGGAGGAGAGCGAATTGGCGGCGGTATCCGTCATGGCGCTCCCAGGGAATGTAGCCCAGCACGCGGGCGGAGCCGCGGGTGGGATACAAAAGGCCCGCGAGCATCTTCAACGTGGTTGTCTTGCCCGCCCCATTGGGCCCGAGGAAACCCACGAACTCACCTTCGCGTACTGTGAATGAGACGTCCTGAACGGCTGTGCTCGTCTGCTTTTCGCGGTGAAACAGCCCTCGGATGGCACCGCGCAACCCAGGTTGCTTCTTGTAGGAAACGTAGCTTTTCGTCAGGCCTTGTGTCTCGATCACATGACCGGGGGAGCTCTGGGGAGTCGCGAGGGGAACGGCGATGGTTCGGGCA
>CANLCA010000226.1 GCA_947487925.1 Verrucomicrobiales bacterium
CTTGGCAGGCCTGTCTCTCGCGGTGTGCCGGAAGTCATGGTGGGACCAGATCGCCCTTCTTTTGACGAAGGGAACAGCGGACGTCTTGAGCTCGCCCGCTGGCTCGCGAACGCGCAGCACCCGCTCACGGCTCGGGTGATGGTAAACCGGCTCTGGCGCTGGCATTTTGGACAAGGCCTCGTCGCGAGCACAGACAACTTTGGATCCCTTGGCGAGAAACCTTCCCACCCAGAGTTGCTGGATTGGCTAGCCAGCCGGTTCGTGGCCCAACGCTGGAGCGTCAAGTCGATGCACCGTGTGCTGATGCTCTCAAACACTTACCAGATGTCCTCACAGTCAGGGAATGCTCCGATCTCCAAGGACCCGGATAACCGGCTCCTTTCCCACTTCCCACTGCGCCGGCTCGACGCTGAGGAAATACGTGACGCCCTGCTTGCAGTCGCGGGAACCTTGGATCTCACCATGGGTGGCAAGACCCTGCCGATCAAGAACCGCGAGTTCGTCTTTAACCACACATCTAAAGACGCGACGACGTACGACAGCCCTCGACGCGCCATTTACCTGCCTATCATTCGCAATCATCTTTATGACCTCTTCGAGCAATTTGATTATCCGGATCCCGCGGTCCCCACTGGCAGCAGGAACGCCACAGTCGTGGCTCCCCAAGCGCTGTTGATGATGAACAGTGATCTTGTTGGCCAAGCTTCCTCAAAGCTCGCGGCGCAAATTCTCTCCGACACAGGCCTGCACGATTCGAAACGCCTCGACCTCGCCTATATGAAAGCTTACGGGCGGCCAGCATCCTCCCGAGAACTGGCACGCGCACGGCGTTTTCTACGCGAGTTTGAACGGATGATTTCGGGGCAAACACCTCGCCCCATGGATTCCCACGTCCAGGCGTGGACGGTCCTCTGCCAGACAATTCTGGCGGCAAACGAGTTTCTTTACTTGAATTGACCCCTCCTGCTGATGAGACCTCATTTTTGCGACCCCTACACGCATCCAGCGGTGCCATGAACTCCCGACCTTCCCCAGCATCGATGTCCCGGCGCGAGATGCTCCAAAGTTCTGCCGCCGGCTTCGGCTGGCTCGCGGCCTCCACCCTGCTCTCCGCGCCCATCACACCGGCATCTGCCGGGGACATCATCTCACGACCACTCGCTCCGAGGGAGCCCACTTTCCCAGCCCGCGCCAAGCGCGTCATTTTTCTTTTCATGAAAGGGGGGCCTTCCCACTTGGACACCTTCGATCCCAAGCCGCTGCTCGACCGTGACGACGACAAGCCCTACCCCGGAGAGAAGCCGCGCGTGCAGTTTGCCGCTACAGCCAAACTGCTCAAATCGCCCTGGCAGTTTCAAAACCACGGCCAGAGCGGGCTGCCCGTCAGCGAATTGTTTCCGAACGTCGCCCAGTGCGTTGACGACTTGTGCATCATACGTTCCGTGCATGGCACTAATGCCGCGCACGGAGGAGCGTTGCTGAAGCTGCACACGGGCAGTGACAATTTCGTAAGGCCTAGCATGGGTTCGTGGGTCACCTATGGGCTGGGCACCGAGAATGAGAATTTGCCAGGATTTATCACGATTTGCCCAACCTTCGCCCACGGTGGGGTGAATAATTGGGGCGCCGCGTTCCTCCCAGCGGCCTATCAAGGCACGCCTCTCGGGAACGCCACCGTACCCGCGGGAGAGGCCACCGTGCGTCACATCCGTAATGCCCGCCTTACGTCCTCCCAGCAACGAATGCAGCTCGATCTGCTCGCGGGGATGAATCGCGACCATCTCAGACATAGGGGACCAAACCTCGCGCTGGAAGGGCGGATCAATTCCTTTGAACTCGCTTTCCGAATGCAGCTTGCTATGCCGGAGGCGCTGGACATCTCCCGGGAGACCGACGCGACGCGCAAGCTTTACGGTCTCGACAACCCGGTGACTGAAAATTTCGGCCGGCAATGTCTGATGGCGCGGCGCTTCGCCGAGCGTGGAGTCCGCTTCATCCAGGTAAGCCATAGCGATGGCGATGTCCAGTGGGACCAGCATGGAGATTTGAGAAAGGGCCACACGAAAAATGCCGCGGAAGTCGACAGGCCCATCGCTGGGTTGTTAAAGGATTTGAAGGCTCGAGGTCTGCTCAAGGACACCCTCGTCCTTTGGGGAGGTGA
The DNA here is from genome assembly GCA_947487925.1 of Verrucomicrobiales bacterium. Taxonomy (GTDB): domain Bacteria; phylum Verrucomicrobiota; class Verrucomicrobiia; order Limisphaerales; family F1-80-MAGS106; genus F1-80-MAGS106. The sequence continues at coordinate 2,162 of CANLCA010000226.1, forward strand.
GTTCGGGCGCACTCCTGCTGCCCAAGGTGGCCGGGATGGCCGCGACCATAATCCCGAAGGGTTCACCATGTGGCTTGCCGGTGGAGGCGTAAAGCCTGGTTTCGCCTACGGAGCCACTGACGATTATGGCTGGTTTGCGGCCCAGGACAAAGTTCACATCCACGACCTCCACGCGACCCTGCTCGCCTTGCTCGGGCTCGACCACGAAAAACTGACCTACCGCCATGCCGGTCGCGATTTCCGGCTCACAGATGTGTCCGGTCATGTCGTGAAAGATCTTTTTGTCTGACGACACGATTGGAAGTTCCACCGCACCGCTCTGGATGATACCTAGTGAAACTTTCACGCCGTAGAATCTTCCGAAGGAGCTAGACGACGGTGGCCGTTGGAAACCACCCTCTCACCACTCACTTTCCCGCGCATAGCAATAGCTTTTTCTCGCCCAAAAAGGAACATCGACCTTCGGCCAGTCATCGTCGGGAAGGCCATGGACGACCGCTGCCCAATCGAGCCCGACTTCAGGGCATGCGACAGCCCCTGTAAGGAGAGCCCGTTGTTTCATCCGGACATCCAACCTGAACGCGATGGTATCCATGCCTACTGCGAAGCCGAAGATGATACCCCGAGTGGAAACGCCGACATAGCGGTAGGCGGCGTAGTCGGGGCAAAATATTTGAACTGCGCCAAGAGGCTTTACGGCATTGATCAGAACCTCAGCAATGTCGGAATGAGCCGACAAACACTCCAGATGCGCCAGCACCTTTTGGTTCGGCTGGGATCTTAGCGAGGTTGGAATTTCGAGCGGCATATCCTACGAGATCGAAATAACGGATTTGAACCCCCTGCCCCGAGAAGATCCTGGAGCGGTTCTCATCGTCAAGCGTGTTTGCAGTCAGGGCCTTGGGGCAATCCCAAGCTCAGGATTCCGGCCTGACGAATTTTTGTTTCTCACGCCAGAACGATATGGTATTCAAAACCGATCTCCGTGCCACGCTTTTTATGCAAAAGACACTCCGCCTCCATCTTTGTCTCTACACCTTGGCCCTCACGGGCTTTGTCGCCATTTCCGACGCCGCTACACCGCCTCCTGGGTTCGCACCTCTTTTCAACGGCAAAGACCTGAGTGGCTGGCGCGGGGGTGATACGTTTGATCACCGAAAATACAGGGCCATGCCTGAAGCACAGCGCGCGGAACAAGACGCCCAATGGACGGCCGACATGAAGTCACACTGGAGAGTGGCAGGCGATGAGCTCGTCAACGATGGCCATGGTAAATATGCCACAACCGAAAGGGACTACGGTGACTTCGAGTTGCTGTTGGAATACAAAACAGTGCCCCTTGCAGACTCGGGTATCTACCTGCGCGGAGTGCCTCAGGTGCAGATTTGGGATCACACCAATCCAAGAGAATTTGAGATCAAGAATGGCGTGCAAAAAGGGAGCGGCGGCTTATGGAACAACGGCCCCGGAGCCCCCGGAAAAGACCCCCTGGTACTCGCGGACAAGCCTTTCGGCGAATGGAATCAATTCCGCATCCTGATGGTTGGCGCACGAGTCACCGTCTGGCTCAACGAGAAGTTGGTGGTGGACCATGCCAACCTCGAGAACTACTACGATCGAAATGCCCCCGTTCCAGTCAAAGGGCCCATCGAACTCCAAACCCACGGCGGCGAGATCCGGTGGCGGAATATTTTCCTTCGCGAAATCAAAGGCGAAGAGGCGAACAAGATTCTTGCAACTAAAAGTCAATCGGGTTTCAAGCCTGTGTTCAACGGCACGGACTTTACTGGATGGGACGGACCTCTGGACAACTACGAAGTGACCGACGGAACCCTGCGTTGCAAACCTCAAAAGGGGGGGACGATTTTTACCAAATCAGAATATGGCGATTTCGTGGCGAGGCTGGAGTTTAAGCTGCCTCCAGGGGGCAACAACGGCCTGGCCATACGATATCCCGGACAGGGAGGCGCCTCCCAACTGGGTATGTGCGAATTACAGGTTCTGGACGACGATTACGAAAAGGCGACCGGCGAGAAGATCGACGCCCGGCAGGCTCACGGTTCCGCCTACGGCATGGCCGCAGCCGTTCGCGGTTTCCAACGCCCGATCGGCCAATGGAACTTCGAAGAGGTCACAGTCAAGGGCTCCACCCTCAGGGTGGAATTAAACGGTTTCGTGATCCTCAACACGGATTTGGCCAAGGTAACGGAGTTCATGGATCAATCCCCTCACCCGGGGAAAGACCGCAAGAGCGGTCACTTCGGTTTTGCGGGGCACAACGATCCGGTGGCCTTCCGCCAAATCTGGATTAAGCCACTCTGAGCTTAGCGGAGGATCAAGGTTTGAGGCGGCGTCGGTCTCGCGCGAGCAGCCCGGGAAGACGCCACCCGGCATGGTTGCCGCTTCAGATCAGCACTGCCTTGACCAGTTCGCCATGGATGTCGGTGAGACGAAAGTCGCGCCCCTGATATCGATACGTGAGCTTCGTATGGTCCACGCCCAACAGATGGAGCACGGTGGCGTTGAGATCGTGCACATGCACCGGGTTCTCGACAATGTTGTAGCAGTAATCGTCCGTGGTGCCGTAGGTCATTCCTGCTTTCACACCTGCCCCAGCCAGAAGCACGGTGAAACACCTGGGATGATGATCTCGCCCATAATCCTCCGCCGTGAGCGTGCCTTGCGAGTAAATCGTGCGTCCAAACTCACCGCCCCAAACAATCAAAGTATCCTCAAACAGTCCCCGCGATTTCAGGTCGCGAATGAGCGCTGCCGTGGGTTGGTCGGTGTCGCTGCATTGGCCTCGGATGGCCTTCGGCAGACCAAAATGATGATCCCAGCCCATGTGGAAAAGCTGGATGAAACGGACGTTCCGCTCCGCGAGTCGACGAGCGAGAAGACAATTCGCGGCATAAGTCCCTGGTTTCTTGACCTCAGGGCCATAGGACTCTAGAACGCTCTTCGGCTCCTTTGAAATGTCGGTGAGATCCGGCACGCTCGACTGCATGCGAAACGCCATCTCGTACGCGGCGATGCGCGTTTCGATCTCCGGGTCTCCAATCTCCGCGTGGCGCCTGCGGTTCAACTTCCCCAGTTCATCCAGGGTCTCCCGCCGCATGCCTCGATCCATTCCAGGAGGATTGGACAGGTAGAGCACGGGATCCCCCTTGTTACGAAACTTGACTCCCTGGTGCTTGGAGGGAAGGAAACCGGCCGCCCACAATCGATCATAAAGCGGCTGATCATCCTTGCGCCCCGTGCCGAATGAAGTCAAAACGACGTAGGCTGGAAGGTCCTTGTTTTGGCTGCCCAGACCATAGCCGAGCCATGAACCAATGCTCGGTCGTCCCGCCAGCTGGGATCCGGTCTGCATGAAAGTAATGGCTGGATCGTGGTTAATGGCTTCGGTGTTCAACGACCGGATGACGCACCAATCGTCGGCAATGCCAGCCATATGGGGCATCAGCTCGCTAAACCACGCCCCGCTCTTCCCGTGCTGCCCGAACTTGAACAAGCTGGGGGCAACGGGGAACGTTTTCTGCCCCGAGGTCATGGTCGTCA
>CANLCA010000227.1 GCA_947487925.1 Verrucomicrobiales bacterium
ATCCGCGCCCCGCCATCGCTGGCGGGGCGACTCAATCGGCCCAGTCGTATAACTGGTCTGAGTCGTTTCAATCCGCGCCCCGCCATCGCTGGCGGGGCGACAGGAGGCTGCTTCTGCGGAACAGTCCGTAGGCATGTTTCAATCCGCGCCCCGCCATCGCTGGCGGGGCGACTGCCGCCGTCTCTCCCCGTAGGCGCCCCTAGCCCGTTTCAATCCGCGCCCCGCCATCGCTGGCGGGGCGACTGTCGTCGTTCACGATCAGGAAGTCGTCCTCGAGGTTTCAATCCGCGCCCCGCCATCGCTGGCGGGGCGACACTAAGCGTATGTCCTACTTCACTGAACCAGCCATGTTTCAATCCGCGCCCCGCCATCGCTGGCGGGGCGACTGCGGGCATTGCAAACGCAACGACCGCAACACATTGGTAGGCTGGTTCCGCGAAACTAGCTAGTTTTTCATTTTGGAAACGACTCTCAGTGCGGGATGAAAAACGGAATCGCCTTACAGGCTCGCGATTTGAGCTCCCCCGCGAAAGGGGCCGGTTCTGCTCGGCACTTGGGGTTCGCGGACGCGTGTTCACAGAATCAAGGGTTCGGTCAAATCGACCGGTTTGTCCACGCCGTGGTGTTCGATTCGTTGCGCTGCTTTTTCGTCCAGAAAATAGAACCGGAGAGAATCCGCATCCCTTTTGATCTCACTCAACAATCTGTCCCGCAGGAGCACCCACTCCTTTTGCCCGACCTGGCACTCGAAAACAGACTTTTGGACGCGCGTGCCATAATCTTCGCAGGCCTGGGCCACGCGGCGAAGACGTCGCAGACCGGGTTTTTCCACGGTGGAGACGTCGTAAGTGACGAGGATTAGCATGGCACAATTGAGGTTCTACTTGGGGACGAACGGAACATAGTCGGGGATATCGCCCCGCAGGTGCCGCGCGAGAACGCGGGCCTGAATGAAGGGCATCCGGGCGATGCGCAGGGTTTGATCGAGCAACGGATGATTCAAACTTTCCTGTTTGCGCTGCTGGTAGGCCGTGATGACGAGTTTGCGCCCTTTCTCGGTGAACTCGACCGCCCCTCCTTCGCGATGATGGAAATGTTCGGGACCCACTTGCTGTCGGTTGACGAGCGTGAGAGCGAGCCGATCCGCCAGCCAGGGGCGGAATTCCTCCATCAAATCGAGCGCGAGCGACGGACGGTTCGGGCGGTCCACGTGAAGAAAACCGACAAACGGATCGAGGCCAGCCGATGTGAGCGCGGCGATGCAATCGTGGCGGACCAAGGCATACAGAAAAGAGAGCAGGCAGTTGATGGGGTCGCGCGGCGGACGTCGGCTGCGAGTGCCGAAGGCGAAATGGTCTCGCTGCTGCTTCAAGGCGAGCGACAGCACCCCAAAATACAGGCTTGAAGCCATGCCTTCGATGCCACGAACCGTGTCCACAGGCCGACAGTCGGTGATGTTCGTATCTTCCGATATAGGCACCGACGACGGCGCTGACGGCCCTGGGTCACTGGCCCCCGCGATCTGCACACTGCGCAGATGATCGATCTGCCGCGCGAGCATGTCCGTCGCTTGTTCCAACCGCGCACGATCATCCAAAGAATCGGTTTCACGCGCCGCGCGGAGCAGACTGTTGCGGCTGTTCTGGATCTTCCCGGCGACAATCTGGCGGGCGATGGCGGCGCATTTGACTCGGTCATCGGCGACGCGGAACTGGGTCCGTCGAAGGGTCACGCTGGTGTCCGCCACGCCGGTCATGCGGCCCTGAAAACGACCGAAAAGGCTGAGATAATTCACCGCAACACCGTGTTCCCAGCAGAGGTCGAGGGCGGGAGGGCTGACGGTTGAAGCTCCGAAAACGCAGAGGGATTCAAGATGATGGATCGGAATGGAAAGCTTGCGCCAACTGGAGACGTTCTCCCGTGTCCGTTCCTCGGGCGGGAGGTCGTCGGGATAAACCGGCACCTCGACCTGCAAAGTGAGGTGATCCCGCGCGACATAAGTGCCGGGTGTGGTGATGTAGAGGGTGTTTTGCTGGATGTCGGCCATGAGGCTTAAGATCTCACATTTCAAACTTGAGATTTGAGATTCTGGGGATCAGATCAGACCGCGTTGCTCGGCATCTTTGCGTAGTGGATTACTAGCAGGCAACTTGCGAAGGATCTCTTTCTTGAGTGCCGTCGCGCGTTTCTGGCGATCCTCGGCCTGTCGCGATTTGTCCGTCAAATGCCGCGGCCCTTCGATGTCTGAATTCTGGAGGGAATCCGCCCACCCGCGCAACTGGCGGGAGCACGATTCCGCCGTGGATTTCAAATTTGAGATTTGAGATTTGAGATCAGGCGGCCATGCCGCCTTCATGCTGCGGCGTTCTTTCAGGCAAAGCATGGACCTCACTTCACCGGCCGATCCACGGGCGATGTAGATGAATGCGAGCAGCTCCTTTGTAGTGCCCCGCTCAAAACCTTCCGCGATGTTGTTAGAGACCGACAATGCCGCCCTATCCAGTTGATCCCGAAAACCACGTGTGACGGGAAACGAATCGTTCCCCAGCAATTCTTCGGTGAGTTCGTAAAGGTCAGCGGCCTTTTGCCAGACCGGCAGATCCTCAAAGCGTTGGTAGGTCATGGGTTGGGGAATTTCACATTTGAGATTTCAAAGAGCTGCCGGGCCAACATTCCCGCCCTGCCGCTATCGCTGGTGGCCTTGGGCAGGCAGATGTCGAAGAGCGAACATTCTTCGCACGCCGGCTTCAGGACCGCCGCTGGGAGCGGCGGTATTTCAAATTTCAAATTTGAGATTCGAGATTGCTCCAGCAAGGCATGGAGCTCGGCGATGGCGTGCTCGGTGGATGCCCGTAGTTCCGAAGTGAACTCGACCTCGCGACGGCGCTTTGAGTCCGCGTGGAAAACGGCCCCGCGCGGAACGGGGATGCCGAACATTTCTTCGAGACAAAGCGCCTGGGCGCAGAGCTGCGCGTCATCGTTCATCCACTTACGGCGCTTGCCGAGTTTGAACTCCACAGGAACGAGCGCCGTGGCGCTCGATTTCAAATTTGAGATTTGAGATTTGAAATCCGCAGCAGGCGGGGAGGCTTCCACGATATCGCATTTGCCGTTCAAGCCGAGTCTTTCCGACCACACCGGCAACGCGCGAAGGAGTGTGACGCCCTTGACGACTTCATAGCCAGCGAGGTCCGCGTGTTCGTGGACGATGTCGCCGCGCAAAGTGTGCTGGTTGTCCTTGAAGATGCCCTCGACATGGATGAGCGCGGCGCGGCGCTGACAGAAGAGGAATTGGTTCAAGGCGGAGAGCGGGATGATCTCCCACGCTCCGCCTGGGGTTAGCGTTGAAACGGGAGGATTCAAGTCAGCCTTGCTTGGGTCCGAGGGAGCGGCCCTCGTGACGGAGGTTAAGCTTGATGCCAGGGGGTAAAGTGGCCTCGATCCAGTCGCAGGTTACAGCGTAGTCGGCGAAGGATTCAGGGAAGGTTTTACCGGCAGCTTTGGCTTTGTCGGACAAGTCCACTTTGATGCCTTCGATGAGTTTGTGGGCGTGGGCGCAGCCGAGGCGTGCTTCGCGTTTGTTCTGCGCGGCATTGTTTGGATGCTGGGTGCCACAGTGCTCGAAGTCGTAGAGGCCGCGCACGATCATTTCGCCACGGGCGGCGGAGCGGTCGTGTTCGAACATGTTGAGCAATGCTTGGAACAGGAGATCGAGATCGGTGTCGGTAAAGTTGGTCCTCTCGGCGAACGCGGGCGAGACGTAGCCTTTGGCAGCGTAGAGGGCGTAGGGGACGATGTGTTTGTTGCCCATGGTACGTTCCTTCTTCGCGTCGTCCTCCTTGGTTACGGCGCAACGTGTGATGGTGATCTCCAGAGGGGTGATGGCGTGGAACGATTGGCCGAAGGTGAACTGCACGGGGCCGCGCACTTGACCGAAGGCGGAACCTTTGAGTACACCGTCGCCGGTGGAGATAACGCCTCCGAAAGTTCGGAGATCGTAGAACTCACGGCAGAGCCACTTCATGGCAGCTTCGGCTTTTTGATTGTCAGTGCCCTTGGGTAGAGACTCGGCAGCGGCAATCTCGCCCTTTTTCTGCTCAGTTTCGATGACTGCACCTTGCTTGATCAAAATGTTGAACCCGTTCGCCGTCTCGCTCTCGCGGACGGGCGGAAAGATTTCCGTGAAGTTGCGAACCTTCCGCTTGAGGCACACGTCGGAGACGATGCCGCGATTGGTGTTGGGATCGAGCCGGGGCAGATTGCCGGCGTCTGGATCACCATTGGGATTGCCGTTGGTGACTTCGAACAGGAGAAGGAAGTCGTGGCGATTGGTCAGGATACTGTTGTTCATGGATTTGTGCTTTTGTTGGAGATGGAATTACTTGGTTTCGAGCTCGGGCGTTGTTTCGTTGCTCTTGCGGTTGGCTTGCCGGGCGGCGGCGTCCGCGGCCATCTGCTGATAAAAACCAAGGGCAAATCGGCCCTGGGCTTGGAGATCGAGGTTGCGTGGAAAGGCGGGCGGTATTCTATTCCGTTTCATTTCCTCGGTCTGGCCGAGTCGGGACAGAATTGAAAAGATCGCCTGCTCCAAGAAGCGTTCGCCACCAGCGTACTTGGCCGACTTGCCGATTTTCTGGAGGTGATGGCGGTTCAGTTTCACCAGATAGGGAAACACGTAGGCTGGAGATGTGCTGGCCGTGCCGAAATACTTCTCGGAAACGGTGGCACCCTTCAGCCCGTATTCGTGGGCTTTCTTTTGAGTTTCGTTGAACACACACAACAGTCGTCCGCAGTTGTAAGCGGGATCGTCCGTGTCGGCGGTGAGTTCGGGTTTTATTTCCATAATGGTGTCCTTGCGGTTGCGGTTGAGAATGAGTTTGAGCAGGGCAACACGGCTTTGGTCGTAGAGCAGGTTGTAGTTTTCATCGCTGACAAGTTTGGAGTGTAGTTGATTGAGGATGGGCGTAAGCAGGGAGACTGGCGGTGCGCTGCCTTCCATCGCAGCGCGATAGAGCTGGGCGGAAACGTCGGGCAGCAAGTCCTTGGCTTCGCGGACAGTGGTGCAGGCGAGCCAATAGACTGAGAGCGGATGGAACTCCGTGGTCTTGCCCGGCGCCCTTGCCTTCTTGCCCGCTTTGGGTTCCGGCTTCGGCGGCGCGTTGATTTCCAGATCGGCGAACCAGTCATGGAAGTTTTCGATGGCTTGATCGAGCGGCTGCTGGAGCCAGTGGCGGATGACGATGCGGCCCGAATTGCCTGCGAGCGTCACGGCGAAGAAATGATCGCGGCGCGCGAGTTCGCGCTCAATGCCGGCCCAAGGTGATTTTAGGAACTGACTGACGGACTGAGGATCCGGCCGATTGAGCAGACGGGCGAACAAGTTGCCGGCGGACTCCGGCTCGCGAGTCCAGAAGCACAGGCTCGTTTGGCCCAAGCGCAGCGAATGATCGGCCTCGCCAAGCATCCAGTTCAAGGCCACGCAATAGGCGGTGGCCGCTTCGTCTGAACTCGGTGCGTTGAGACTTTGGTCAAAGCCGTAGGAGCGGAAGGCGTCGCTTTCAAACGACCGGGCTATTCAATTGACGACAGTACCCCCAACCGGTAGTGGTTTGGGTCATGGATGAAGATTATCCACTGGACGAACTGGACTTCGACGGGCGTTTTGCGACGGACGAGGCGTGCCGTGAGTATTTGGAGCGGCTGCGGTGGCC
>CANLCA010000228.1 GCA_947487925.1 Verrucomicrobiales bacterium
ACGGAATGCCAGGCGGGATGATGGAGATGAGGATATCCATCTATTCGGGATCGATCTGGGTCTGGATCCCCTCGTCACAACTCCGTTAGCCGTATGAAGGCGTCAGCCGCTGCCGCCGCGCCCCAAGTCCCGGTCCGGATCGGGATTTGCGTCTTGAGCAAACCCCCAGGTTTGGTGCCGCACCGGCCCCGTAGCGGATGCAAGGTCCGCGCCCCCGCCAGCAACCGGTCCAGCGTGGCCGGACTGATCCCTCGCAACAGTTCCCGCTGTCGTGAACTGAGTTTGCCGTGAAGCCCTTGGTAATGGGGTAACCACAACGGCAACGCCGGTGCCAGGCGTTTCCCGCAAGGCTGCTCGGCTGCCAGCCAAATGGTCCGCACGATCGGCTCAAGGCACAGGTACTGCGGAGCCGGGCCGGGATGCACTCGGCCGCTGGGCAAGGGTGTCGTATTACCCAGCAGTTTGATCGCATACTTGCGCTCGTAACCATAGTCTTCGCACAACTCGTCCAGCATCCGCGTTTTGCCCTCTCGTTGGCGCCGTCCATACCGCTCTCGCAATTTCGGCAACAGGTCTTCTTTGATGGCTTTGCTCATGTTCATTCCCACCGCTTTTCCGGTGTCTTTTATCCATGAGTCAACGACCCTTTTCCGTCCCAATCAGTTTATTCCCTCCGGTGTCTTTTAATTTGAGTCAACGCGTCAGTTTTGGCCATGCGAAAATTGAGTTTGCACGTTCGGGTGAATTGGAGTCTTATCGGGTCGGCCTGTTACCACTGAAGGTCGTCTCCATGGACGTCGCGAGGTATCCCGCTGGGTGGCTGATAGGTCGACAGAATAAAAATTTAAAGGTCCCACCCCGGTGACAAGAACCCAGGGGGTTCTCTCGCAAGAGTAGCCGGGGTGGTCATTTTTTCTGGCCTTCATTTTTTAGCCTGGAAACTCCGAGCTGGTTTGCAGCACATCCCACTCGCGCCGCACCGCTGTTTTAATCCGCTGGAAAGAACGGGCATCCTGAATGTTCCATTTTCGGTAAATCGCCCAGGTGCAATAATCCGCGATCTGTAAATCCAGATTGGATTTTGAGGCGTGATGCAGCACGCGGTAGCGGACGCTGACCGGCAGCATGGCCGCGAGCGTCCGTTTGACGCCTTTCTCCACCGCGCCTCGTTTGCGCTGCACGGGCAGGCTGTCCGTGAACACGAGCACCTCGGTAAATTCTGAGAGCGGATATTGTTGGAGGATTTCTCGGAGCAGCGTCCCCAGCACTTTGGGATAAAAGTGCTCATCGGAGTGGAGTGCCTTGTCCACTCTCTGTTTCTCCACGATGATGGAATCCACCGCCACGTCCGCCAGATGTTTCTCGATAATGTCGAACACCTGGTTGCGGGTCTCCTGATTATCCTCGGCCGCATGGAGGTATTCCAGCCCCACGCCGCGCTCGACGAGATCGTACTTTAACTCGGTCAGTTCCTTGTAGGCATGAAATGGGCGTTCCTTGGTGATGCCGCCCAGCACGAAATACTTTGTGCCGTTCCGGGAAAAATCCAGATTCCCGGCCTCGTCGAGGAAGATATAGAGGAATCGTTTTTTGGGTTCGTCAGGCATCGTCAGCTCTTGTAATCGGTGAAGGTGGTGGCCAGCGCGGCAAAGGTTTTCGGAGCGTGCTTCTCGAAACTGGTCTGGTCCACGAAAACGAAGTCGTATTGCTGGCCCGGTGAGCCACCTTCGGCCTTTTCGGCGGCAGTGGCGTCGGCGCACCATTGTTCGAGCCGGACCATCTTCCGCGGCAGATCGACTTCAACGCGGCCCTTGGTCTCGACGATCCAGATCTTCTTGTCGCCGCTGGTGCGGACGATGAAATCGGGCGTGTAGTTGGACAGGTCGCCGTCGGTCTTGACGTAGTCGAGCTTGAAGCCGATGGCGAGGTAGTTCTTGGCGAACGACTGCACATCGGGCGCTTCCTCCAGGAACTGGGCAAACCGGAGTTCAAAGCCGCCGGAGTTGGGTTCACCGACGACCTTGTTGAAGATGCTTTTGCTGGCGTTGAGATGAGCTCGGTAATCGGTACGGAAGGGGCGAGTCTCCTTCAAACGAATGCGGTCCTCGATGCGGGTCGTGCCGGTTTCCTGAACGGTGAGGGCGTTGATGGCGGACTTGAAGGCATCGTAAAGAATCTTGCCCGCGTCCGGCTCGGACAGATTGCGGAGCACGACGGGGTCTTCGAGATTCACCGGCGAAGGGCTGAACAGGAATTCCCGCATGAAGTCGCGCACCTTGGGATAGAGCACCTCGTAGCCGCCAACGAGCCGGAGGTCTTTGAGCAACTGCCGTGCAAAGAAGGCGACGACAGAGCGGTAATCCGCCGGACCTGAGCCGTCGAGCTGGATGGTGTGGTGCACCTCCGCGTCGAGCATGGTCTTGAACACGATCTCGCGGGTTTCCTCGGGCGTGAACGGTTTCAGCGGCAGGAGTTGATTGCCGAACCTGGCCGGGGCGAGCGCCTCAAGATTCTTGAACTCGCGCTGATACCGGCGAGTGAGCCTGGGGAGTGGGATGTCGAGGGCGTCGATGTCTTTGTCCTCGTTCTCAGCGTCCACTTCTACGATGAGGGATTCGTGGCGTTGGGTGCCGCTGTCCATCGGCACATGCTCGAAGGTGACGCCTTCGCTCTGGATGGACTCAACAAACTCCATGAAGGCGGGTGTGCCCATGACGGAGACGGTTTCGCGGACCACGTCGTTGCCGAAATACATCCGGCGCAGGCCGCGCCCGAGGGTTTGCTCTGGGAGAATATTGCTCTTCGCGGCGTAGGAGCGCAGGCCGACGATGGTCGTGACGTTTCGCACATCCCAGCCCTCCTTGAGCATGAGGACGGACACGATAGCCTTGTGCGGTGATGTCCAAGAATCAATTTCGTTGGCCTCTTTGCGGAGCATTTCGAGTTCCTCCTTGTTCTTGCCGGAAGCGGCTTCGGAAATTTCGCCGTTGTTCTTGGTGTGGATGACCAGCACCGCGCCCTGTAACTCGGGGCAAATCTTTTCGAGATACTCGCCTACGTCGTCGCAGTTGCGGGTGTCGTCCACCATGACGAACAGGACGGCTTTCTTGCCGAGAGTTTTGTGTTCCGCCTCGCTCTTCCTCCATTCCTCGATGCCGAGCTTGAGGTAGTCGTCGTATTTCTCGGTGAAGATGGCGCTCTTCTTTTCGTTGAGCTTGGCGCGGCTCACGGCGTCGGGCAGGACGGGGTGCTTGACGACGTTCTGATGGATCGCTTCGACGAGCGGATAATCGGAAACGGTCTGGACGAAAATCGCGCCGGTGTCGTGGCGCGGGGTGGCGGTCACGTCCACCTGCAATGCCAGGCGGCGGTCCTTCTGGAGCATCTTGTGGTGGATGTCCTGAATGGATTTGAACCACGCCATGCGCGGGTCATGGATGTGGTGGGCCTCATCGTTGAACACGGCGAGCTCGTCGATTTCGCGAACAATCTCGCCGAGGTCGGTCTTGCTGTCGGTCGTTTTGCCAGAGGGTTTTGCGCCAAAGGCATCCGAGAGGAAGTAATCGCGCAGGTCGTCGTCTTCCAGCGACGGGTCTCGGACTTCGCCCAGGAAAACGCGGTGAATGTTCGTGAGGAAGAAATTGCCCGTGTCGCGGACGATGCGTACGTCGTCCTGGATGTGCAGTGTGATTTGGAAGTCGTCGCGCCAGTTGCGGCCCTCGCTGCCGTTGGGTGGCAGGACGGGGTCGTTGAAGAAAATGTAGAGGCCATCAAAATCGGCCCGGAGTCGGTCCAGCACAATGATGTTGGGCGCAATGACGAGGAAGTTTCGCGAGAGGGCGGAGTCGGCCTCGTAGAGCCGATGGAAGAAACTCCAAGCAATGAGGAGCGAGAGAACTTTGGTTTTGCCCGCGCCGGTCGCCATTTTGAGGACGTAGCGCGGCCAGTCCTCGGCAAACATGCCGCTGGACACCGCGCCGGAGGCATCGAAGCGGAGCAGATCGTATTTGTCGCGGGCCCTGCGGACCTCGTAAAGCCAGATGACCGTCTCAACCGCCTCACGCTGAGCGAAGTAATAGCGGAACGTCGAAAGCGATCCGTCGGCGTTTTCGATCAGGTGCTCTTTCTCGAACCAGTGGCGAAGCAAGGCAACGGAAGTCGCGGACGCGCCGGGATAACGTTTGTTGCGCCAAGCAAAGACTTCCTCCCGCACCTTTGCCACGAGCGGCGGAAGGAGCTTATCGTAGGAGGTGCTGCGTAGGGCTTCATCGGCGGGAAACCAGCGTTGCGCCGGTATAAGCGGCGCGTAGGGCGATGTGGGGAATTGTGGGTGAAGGGACATGGCGGTTAGTTATTTCCAATTAACTGCTGGCCAGGGAAGAAGATCACCTAGTCCGCGAGATCAGCCTCGACGTCGCGCAGTGCGAGGTTGGCGGTGGAGGATTCGGAAGTTCGCCCGTCGGATTTCATTCGCGCCATGGAATTCCCTGGTTGTTACTTACTTGGCCGTGCTCCACCCGGTGCAAAGAAAACGGCGCTGAACCCTCCTGCTACCGATCGCAGAAAAGCTAAAAGCCCATCGATTTTTCCCACTTTTGGCATGGATGGACGCTAGGGAACGGAAGCGGGTGGGAAAAGGACAAAGTTGCGCACCGTGCGGGAAAGTCGTGTGATCTCGTCCACCTTCGACTCGGGAGATCTGCCATTCCTCGTTTCCTAGAGGGGATGGATGTCAGCGAGTATTGCGTCACTTACGCCCTCAGAACCTCAATCCGCACAAACGCTGTACAAAGTGGCCAAGAAATGGCCAAGCAGCGTGTTGTTGTGAGTGTTAAATATTCTGTAAGTCCTTGCTGATAAATGGTGCACTCGACAGGGGGCGAACCTGTAACAATCTGATCCGAAGTTAGCTAAAAACTGTTTGGAGTAGTTGCGTTAAATTGCGTAAAGTCTTGATATTACTGGGGAATATGCTACTTTGCAAGACATGAAACAACTGCCACCAACACCAAAAGTGTCACACCAAGTGTCACACTCAGATTCGAAGGGTAAGATCTCGAACGGTGCGCGAATGTGGGAGACCAGGGTGTTCAAAAGAGGGTGGACGCGAGGAGAAAAGTCGTGGGAAGCGACTGTCTATTCGGTCAAGATCGCACACGACGGGAGGCGGGAGATCATCAACTTGCAGACTGGCGATCTGCGAGAGGCCGGGCGACGAGCGACCCGGTTTTCAGGACTTTTGAAAGTGTCGGGTTGGGAGGCTGCGTATGAAGACCTCGCGCCAGAACAGGGACGCCGCCGGATCGTGTCGAGTTCACCAACGGTTGGCGTTTTGATCGAGGCGGCGGAAAAGCTCTGCACCCATGCGTCAGGTAAGTCCCTCCGCCAGTATGTATCGAGCTTGCGGTGGGTTGCAGCGCAGGTGGCGGAGATCGAGGGCGACGACACCAGATACGACTACCGCTCGGGCGGTTCTACGCGGCGGCGCCAAGCTATTGACGCTGTTCGTCTGAGCGTCCTCACCACGAAGAGCGTGGAAATGGCCGTGGCTCGTTATGTGGCGTCGCGCGATGGGATCCCTGAAGCCAAGCGCAGCGCGAGCAGTTTCATCCGGCAGGCGCGGGCGATGTTCTCTGAGCGGATGAGGCGGATTCTGCCCTTTGAGCTGGTTGACCCCTTCAAGGGGTTGATGA
>CANLCA010000229.1 GCA_947487925.1 Verrucomicrobiales bacterium
CCTTGGTGCTGAGGTTGGCCTGGTCGCAGTAGTCGGTGATGCGGATGCCGCGCACCAGTTCCATGACGAAGTAAGGGCGGCCCACGTCGGTCGTGCCGGCATCGAGCACCTTGGCGATGTTCGGATGATCCATCATCGCCAACGACTGCCGCTCCGCCTCGAACCGTGCGACGACCTGCTTGGTGTCCATGCCCAGCTTGATGACTTTCAGGGCCACTTTGCGCCGGACCGGCTCCTTCTGTTCGGCGACATAGACCATCCCGCAGCCGCCCTCCCCGATTTGCTCCAGCAACTTGTAGCGTCCCAGCGTCTGGCCGACGGCTTCGTCAATCTCGTGGATGCCTTCGTCAGCCTTCACCGTGGACGCGTCCGCGCCGGCCGATTCGGTGGCTGGTTGCTCGTGCGCGACAAGCAGGGCTTCGAGGCGTTGGCGCAACGCCGCGTCGCCGTCGCACATGGCGTCGAGAAAGGCGGCGCGTTTCTCCGCCGGCTTGGTCAGCGCCAATTGAAACAAGACCTCTTCAGGTGATGAGTTCATGGCTGTTTGCTGTCTGCCTTCCTTGGCTCACCGAAGTCCGACGTTGGCGGCTCCTTCGCCTCGGCCGCGGCGATTTCCTCCCAGGAGGGCGCGCGCCAGGCCTGCCACGGCGGGCCGGCGAGAATCACCTCCCCATCGGCACTCCATCGGGCCGCGCTCAGACCATAATAGGTGCCGGCCAAGGCCAACAGTTCCTGCCGCGTGCCGACATCCCAGAGCTTGACGGCCTCCCTCCCGCCCGACGAGGAAATCAACCGTCGTCCATCCCTGGTAAACGCCAGCTGACTGACAAAACTGGTGTGCCCGTCGTAGAGCCGGTGAAGAAGCTTGCCGGTCGCGGCATCCCAGACGCGGATGGTGGGATCTTCAAATCCCGAGCCGGAAGCCAGTACCTGCCGGTCCGGCGAGACTTGCCGCTGCGCTTTCTCCGATCCCGCCGGCGCCGTAAGCGGGCCAAGTCCCACTTCGACCGACTCCCCGATCCCCTTGAGCAAATACGGCCCGTGATTGAGCCAGCTCAACTCCTTCACTTCGGCAATGTCTTCGCCTTTCAAAGCCTGCCGTGCGCTGTCAAACACCGCTCTCGTCATCAGAATCTGTCCGCCTTCGGCCAGCCCCATCACCCGCGCGCAAATGTCGATGGCAAGGCCAAAGATGCTTCGTGCTTTCCGGCTCTCCGGTCCCGCCTCCAAAACCACCTCGCCCAAGTAAATGCCGATGCGATCCAAGCTGGCGGCGGACGGCGGATCGGAAAGTCTGCGCAGGCGAACCTGCAGCAGCAACGCGAATTGGACAGCCTCGGACGGTGCCGCGAAGGCCAGGAGAAACGAATCGCCCGCCGTCTCGATTTCTTCGCCTTGCGGAAACTGTCCCAGTGTTTCTCGGACGATCTGGTGGTGTTGTCTGAAGACTTGCGCACTGCTCCGATCACCAAGTTGTTGCTTGCGGGCGGTCGAACCAACCATGTCCGTGAAGACCAGCGTGACCAGACCAGTGCGATGTTTGCGCTGGAACTCGCCGATGCGCTCGTCTTGAGCCGGATTAGGCTGCGGAGTCATGGCAGCTCGCAAGGTATCAGATCCCAAGGCGTCGGAAAACACAAAACGGCGACACACAAAACTGCCCTTCGCTGCGTGCGGCAAAGGGTCACCCATTAGGGCACACGGTCACATCTGAATATAGACTACGGAGTCATTTAGATAGACTACACAGAGTGAGATTGATGGCGTCGTGGGGTGCCGAAGATTGATGGACGGAAATTATCTCACAAGGCGCTGGAGCACATGAGAGTGCTGGCGGTGCGTCGAGTCAGGGAGGATGGGGAGAGGCCCAGCGCAGTGATGGATTCCTTGGGACTCTGTCGGACCAGCATCTATCCCTGGTTGCGCCGACATAACGATCAGGGACTGGAGGCACTGGTCGAAAAGATTTCTCAAGGTCCGGAACCCAGGCTGAGTGAGAAGCAGCGCCAACAAGTGCGGCGCTGGATTCTGGGCAAAGACCCGCGCCAACACGGGTTTGACCTTGGTCTGTGGACCCGCCGGATCGTGCAGAGCCTGATCCTGGACAAAATGGGGGTGGAATTGTGTCTGACCTCGGTGGGCAAGCTCCTGGCCAGTTTGGAGATCATCCCGCAGAAACCGCTGCGCCGTGCCTATGAACGCGACCCGGTGGTGGTGGAACGATGGCGGAGGGAAGACTATCCCAAGCTCAAGGAAAGAGCCAAAAAGCTGGGCGCGATGATCTTTTTCCTGGACGAGGCTGGGTTTCAATCCGACCCGCCGCTGGGCCGGACCTACGGATTAAAAGGACACACGTCGGTCGTGGCCAGTTCCGGCCAGCGTCAGAGCATCAATGTGATCAGCGCGGTCCACGCCAGCGGCGCCTACTGGGCGGCGACCTACACCGGCAAGCTGAATGCGGAGGCGTTTGTCGTTTTTCTGCGCGACTTTATGAAAGGCCGGCGCACCAAGGTGTTCCTGGTCGTCGATGGTCATCCCGCGCACAAAGCCAACGTCGTCAAAGACTATGTCGCCCAAACGCGAGGACACTTGGAACTCCACTTCCTGCCGTCCTATGCGCCGGATTTGAATCCCGACGAGTTCGTCTGGAAATACATGAAGAACACTGGGATATCGAAAAAACCGCTCAAGAAAAACGAATCCCTGCGCGAGCAGGTGGAACAGGACTTGGCCGATAGCAGCCGGAATGCCATCCTTGTTGCATCTTTCTTTTTGACCGAAAGTGTAGCCTATACCGTTGACTAGGTAGTAAGTCATCAGTCATCAGTGGCCAGTGATCAGGATCTGTCGCGATCCCAAAAAACGGATTGGAGTGTTGCTTTCGGGTCCTTTTCCGTCAGATTGGGGGATGTGATCACCGTTTGGAGCGCCATGCTTCCGCTTTGGCTTTTCCTACTGCTGAACCTTGGGTGGCTGGCCGTTATCGCCGGACATCCTTCCGCTTCAGCCTCCGCTTCGCAGACAGGGTTTGCAGCCACCGGCGCGATGCATGGCAATCGCTTTTCATTCGAATCTGGCGCGGCGTGGAAAGGCCGGCGCGGGGAGACGAACTGGTGGTGGCAAGTCGATTTCGGCCACCCGCGAGGTGTGGGAGCGATTCTTCAACTACAAGGCGATCACGACTTCGTCCTGCGTAACGCCCCGAAGAGCTATCGCTGGGAATCAAGTGACGACGGCGCGAGCTGGAACGTACTCGAGAACACCGTGGTTTCCAGGGAGACAAGAATGTTCCGATTGCATCGGCTAACAGCACTGCGGCACACGCGTTTTCTCCGGCTGTTGATCGACGAAACCCAAGGCGAGTTCCCCACGATCCGCGAGGTCGAGTTCTTCGAAACTCCGCGCGCGAAAGTGGAGTTTCCGGATTGGATCATCGCCGTGAACACGACGCATGAGCGCACCCTGCCCGGACACGGGCAGGAGTTCATTCCCCTTGCGAGGTCGTGCGTGGGCTGGGAACAAACGCAGGCCCAGCAGATTTGGCTGGGCGATTTCGATGAAGCGTTTGCGCGAGTGGAGCCACGGCCGACGTGCGCATTTCTGTCGGGCAATTTCAAGGATTGGTGCGAGGTCGAGCGAGAGACGTGGCGTGGAACGCAGGCCTTACTTAAACGCGGCACACTGCCGCTGTGGGCTTCGTGCGGCGGCGCGCAAGGACTGGCGATCCTCGCGGAAACAGGCGTCGACAAACCGTGGGATTGCCCCCATTGCCGTGATCCGAAAAATCCGAAACTGCCGATTTACACTCACATCGGCCACACTGCGAAAAAGGCTTGCGGGGATTACACAGGTTGCGTCCATGAGCGCGGGCCGCATGCCGTTCGTCGATTGAATGAAGACCCGGTATTCGCCGGATTGACCGAGGAGTTCCAAGTGATGGAAAGTCATTGCGGCCAGATCGAGTGGGAGCCGACCGGCTGGGAATTGATCGCCACAGCCGGGCCGGGAACACTGACGAAGTCGCAATGCCTTCGCATCAAGGATCGCCCCATTTACGCGGCACAATTTCACATCGAGATGGCTGGGACGCCGGAAAACTCGAAGACGATCATGGCCAACTTTCTGAGGCTGGCCCGGGCCTGGAATGCAACGGGAGATTCGACGGCGCCCGCTGCCGATGCGCCAGGCGTGCGGTAACACTCGGAGGGCGGACCTTGCTTCAAAGCAGCATTGCATGTGGTGCTGACCTGCGCAGCGGCAATGCCGGGCGCCTTGGTAAGGAGTAGCGCGTCCCACTGAATTTCCGGTCTGCGCGCCGCAATCGGAAGGGCCGGGGAGTAATCAGGGACTGAGTGGAATCCGTCCCTACCAGGCTGTGGTCGGCAAGGTCGGTTACCCACACGCCGCACTGCTTGTTTAGCAACCGGCAACCTGTGAATGCACGGCGCTCTAACTGCATCGCCACCCAAAGTTTGCGAGCGATGAGGCCCACCGCTATCGTAATCCGCATGATCATTGACACGACTATTCCCGATCCCAAAGCCAGCGCGGATCGTATTTGCCGTTGCCGACTCCGATGATGGCATCGCCCTTCGCCTGACTCCCATCGACCGCGGTCCCGGGGTAGAACTGAAAGCCGATCTTGCTGACACGCACCTGCCAACCGTTGATCAGGTCGACGGTCTCCTGCCGCCCAATCCCACTGTTTTGCGACTCCGAACATTGTGGAGGAATGCGAATGTTTGACCCAAACCCCGAGATTATTGAGCTATACAATGAGGTTTGGAATCGGACGTTCGCCTCATAACCTGTCGTCATTGTAGAGGCAAACTAAAGCAGTACGCGTTGGTGATTCGGCAGAAGGAGAATGGCTGATGTTTGCCCCTCACGTGCCTTCGCGGGTCTTCGGATGGTCGGCCAGGACAAAGACCCTTTCCTTAAGGGTCGCAAGGCCGAGTCGCTGGGGATGGGAATAGCCGCCTTCGCTTATTATTGGCGGGTCGTCGAGAATCAAAAATCTCGCTTTATCGGGAAGATCGCAGATGTTGCCCGTCGCATCAAAGCTGCGCCAAAGGCTATTGAAAAGCTCGAACTCGCCAAGACCGAAACACGATTCACCGCAGCAGTTGAGTTGATTGGGGATGCCATCCCAGATGCACTGCGGATCGTCGGCCACAACACTCTAACCCTGCTTCACAGCGCACTGAGCGAAGGGCTGCATGAGCGGACCGACGATGATTGATTATCTGTCCCGGATCGCTAACGGGTAGCTAGAACCTCCTGGAAAGACGGCGAAAACCGAGTTCCCTGACGATGGAAAAGAAAGGCGCCTGGAGAAATCAAGGCGCCTTTTAGAAGGCTGCCGATGCGGCTAGTTTGTTATGGCTTGCGCAGGCGGAAGTAGGCGGCAGTCGCGTTTGCCGGCATCGGCTAGGGCGAGGTCGCGCCTGCCACCGCAGTCCAAGCTCCGGTGACCGCCGCCTTGCTTTCCTAGGTGTCGCTTCCCGTTCATTCAACCACCACGTTTCTACCGCTCTGCTTGATGGACGTAAACTTGGGATCCGCGGGTGGAAGAGCGTCGCCCGAAGTGATCCGGATGTTATCGAGAGCTAAGATTTCGTTCCACCACGTGCTTACTGCACGAACTTCGACAACCAGATTAGTTGCGCCAGCGAGGATGTCATATGTCAC
>CANLCA010000230.1 GCA_947487925.1 Verrucomicrobiales bacterium
CGACGCGGGGCTGGGAACAGCCAGCTTTTTGGCAATCACTCCGCTCGCGAACATGGGATCGAAGCTCTTCCCTCGATCCCATCCCCCGGTGTGGTGAAGGAGTTGGCGCACAGTGATCTGAGCGAGCCTTGGGTCGATGGTGCCTGCTCTGGTCGCCTCATCCACAACCTCAAGGCCCAGCATCTTCCAAGCAGGCGTATCCAACCCCAGCAGGCCCTGCTCAACCAACTTCAGCGTCGCCACAGCGGTGATTGGCTTCGAAAGGCTCGCAATCCGGAACAGGGATTCGGCTGTCGCGGCAAGCCCTTTCTCGCGGTCCATAAGGCCGTAACCTCGGGCATAAACCAACCGCTGGTTTTTCACAACCGCCAGCGCGCCACCCGGAATGTCTCGCTCAGTCATGAACCGTTCCATTTCGGCGTCAAATGCCCCGGAAACGGTCGTAGATGCCGAGGTCGTCGTGACTTTCCCGGCCCCCTTGCCAGCCCCGGTTTCGAGCGCGCTGGCCAAAGTCTTATGGCTCAGCCTGGAATTGATTGATAACCCCGTCAATAAGACGAATTGGCGTCGAGTCACATGTGCCATCCGGTGACTATTCCATAGACACAGCCGTTATGTAAGTGCCCAGCGAAGAGGCTCCACTTCGCACGAGGGACACAAGTCCCCATGTAAAGCGGCTTCTCGGAGTAGCACCGGTCCCTTATCAGTGCCCCTTCGGATACGACTAAGACCGGGGAACCCTCAGAATAACCATGGCACGAAGCGTCGCACTCGGCACGCATAGGCTGGGTAATCGGGGAACGTTTCTCGCAGCCATCGTTCCTCCAACCGGGCTTTAGCCTCGAGTAATCCGGTCAACCCCAGCGCCGCCGCCAGCGCCGGCCAACTCGACCACAGGAGCGACCAACCGAGTGCCAGAGCCATCAAACTTGTGTAGAGCGGGTGTCGCACCAGGCTGTAGACGCCGCTTGTCACCAGTTGAGCCCCTTCGATCGGCTTGGGATGGGGTGTCCGGTTCCGCCCGAGAGCCCGCACCCCGGCGAGGCCGAAGGCTGCGCCTATAAGGACCAGCACCACGCCGAGTACGGGGCCGCTCCAGTGCCAAGGATGCCCTGGCACCACAGGCCCCAAAACCAGCGCGGCGAGAGTCGCCACGTTCTGGGCAAATACCCAAACATCGACGTTGCGCAAAGTACGACCCATTATTTTGCTCCTTTGATCCCCAGGACAAGTGCTGATGGGAATTGCCTGATTCCAATGTGCTTTCAATCTCAGATAGATTCTTCTTCAGTGAATCCCGTAGAATTATCTCTGAGATTTTCACCACGGATGGCACGGATCACGCGGAAAATCAATCCATTCGGGGGAGATCTCTAGAAACCCTATCCGTGGCATCCCTGTAATCCGCAGTCAAACTTTCAAATCTTTTTGGTTACCCTTTTCGAGGGCAGGAACAGAGGAGAATCAGGTCGGTCACGAATGCATTGCTGGCGGGGCGTGGGTGAGGGGTACGAGGCGGGAATTGGACTTGCGGTTTTCATCGCATTTTTACTGTCCTATGTCCGAGCAACCAGACATCCTTTCCTCCCATGCAACCACGGGTACAACCATGAGCGCGACGCCCCGCGCCGTGTGGCGCCGGGTCCGGTCACTCGATGAGATCGGCGTGATTGTGGCGCTGTTGAGCGTCTGCGGTCTCCTTTGGATTTTCACAGGGGATCGATTCGTTCAGCCCACCAATCTTTTGCAGGTCGCCCGGCAAGCCTCAAGCTATGGCATCATGTCGGTGGGGATGGTGATGCTGTTGTCGATGGGCGAGATCGACCTCTCCGTGGGCGCGATCCTGACGCTGGTGAATATTGTCACGGCAGTGTGTCTACGGGAGGGCATGTCCTTGCCAGTAGCGATGCTCGCAGGCATCGCTACTGGGGCCGGGTGCGGGGTGGCCAACGGTCTGCTCGGTGTCGTCCTCCGAATCCCTACCATCATAGTGACACTGGGGACCTTGAGCATTTACCGCGGCTTGGCGCTGGTCTTGTCAAAAGGCACCCCCGTTGCCAATTTCTCGAAAGACAACCTGTTGTTCGATCTGGGCAGCCGAAACCTCGCCGGAGTGCCCACGAGCGTCTGGCTCATGCTGATCGTGAGCTTTTGCGGACACAGGGTGCTGGCCCACACCCCTTTTGGATGGCGGTTGCAGGCCATCGGGAGTAATGCGCAGGCGGCCCGGTTTTCGGGAATCCCGCTGGCCCGCCATCGCGTCGCCGCAATGGCAATCATGGGCCTCGTGGCTGGCATCGCAGGGATTATGGAACTGGGCTTCCTCCAGGCGGGGAGCCCCACAACCGGACAAGGCTATGAGCTATTCGTCATCGCCTCCGCGATTATCGGAGGAACCACACTGGCCGGAGGCAGTGGCTCCGTCGTGGGAGGCATCCTGGGCGCCCTCCTGATTGCCGTCATCCGGAATGGATTGGTGCTGCTGGACTTCTCCGCTTACTGGGGAACAGTAGCGACGGGCGTGGTCATTATCACCGCTGTGGCCATCGGTGGAGTCGTGAAGAAACAATGAATTGCCCTCTCTCTTAAAGGTGCCATGAAAGCATTTCTTAAAACCCCCAACCCATTTACAATTCCCTCTCATCGGCTATTCCGACATATCTCCCGCACTCCAACGATCCTCCTACTGAGCCTCGCACTGCTGTCTGGTTGCAATCCACAGCCTGCGGGCGATCCTCCTGCGCCAACCAAGGGCGCCATAAGATTGGGGTTTGTCTTGCACGGGTTAAATGACTTCACCCGCGTCATCCAACAGGGTGCGGAAGACGCGGCCCGGGCAGAAAGTTTGACTGTGGACGTTGTGGGACCTGCTGGTTTTTCAGCCACGGCCGACGCCATTGCCATGTTTGAAGGGATGAGGCAAAAACAAGTCGGCGGGTTGGTCGTGATCCCCATGCCTGGAGAAGTGTGGATCACTCCCATCCGCCAGGCCACCGAAGCAGGCATCCCTGTGCTGACCGCCAATGTGATGAGCCAAGGCTCGGCAGCGGCCGCGTGGTTTGGACAGGATGAGTATGGCAGCGGAGTAATTTTGGCCCGGGAATTGCGCCGGCTTCTCGCAAACCAAAAGCGGCAGGAGGGCCGGATTGTCGTGGGTATTTGCGCCCCAGGAGTGGGCGTGCTGGTCGAACGCTACGAGGGTTTCAAAAAAGGCATGGCCGACTCGAGATTCCAGGTCGGCGAGCCCTTCGATGTCAACACCGAAAACACCGCCAACTACGCCGCCTGGGAGAACCTCGCCGGAGCCAACCCTGGCGTCGTCGCCATGGTCGGGCTGTGCTCCATGGATCTGCCTAATCTCGCCAAACTGAAAAACCGGACAAAAGGGAAATGGCTACTCGCCGGATACGACCTAGGACAAGAGACCCTGGATGCCATCAGGTCTGGTACGGTGCAGATTGTCATCGGCCAGCATCCTTATCTTCAGGGATACTTGCCCGTGTTGGCTCTCGCACGACACCTGCGGGACAAACAGTCTTTGGCGAAAAACTGGATCGACGTGGGAACCGAGGTTCTTACCCGCGATAATGTCGATGCGATCTATGAACGCGAGACCGACAGGGCGCAACAGACGAAGTGGTACGCAGACTACGTCGCACGGCATTTCACCAATCTCACCGCCATCACCAAACCGCTTCCTCAACCCAGGCAATAAACGAGTCGAGGCCTCGACGAAAAAGGTGTGACGCCGAACCATCCATTTTCTCCGTGGATCTCGCGACTGAATGTAAATGACATGATCGCCAAGACGTCTGCGAAGAGGCGTCCCTGGCAACGGCTGTTTTAAGGTTCAACAATGAATCGCGCTCCCTTCATTCGGCTGCATGGGGTGTCCAAGCGCTTCGGCGGCGTGGCCGCGTTGGATGGGGTCAGCTTTGAGATCGGGCGTGGGGAGGTCCACGCCGTGGTGGGCGAGAATGGAGCGGGCAAATCGACCCTGATGAAACTGCTCGCGGGAATCGACGAGCCAGACGACGGAGAGATCCAACTGGATGGCATCAGGGCAAGATTGAAGAACCCCAGGGAGGCGCGAAAACGAGGGATCAGTATCGTCTTCCAGGAACTCAGCCTGTTTCCGCATCGAACCGTCACCGCAAACATCTTCGCCAACCGAGAACTCGCAAACCCCTGGGGTTCGGTTCGTGGAAGTCAGATGCGCGAGGCCACCCTCCGTGTTCTCTCCGAACTGGATGCAAGCTTGTCGCCCGACGCCATCCTCGGCTCTCTTGCGATCGGCGAGAGACAGCTCGTCGAAATCGCGCGTGCCCTTGAGCAACAGCCGCAGATCCTGATCCTGGACGAACCCAACTCCGCCTTAAACGAAGCGGAGTCATCAAGGCTCTTTGACATCCTCCGAAGGTTGCGAGCGCGAGGTCTCACCATCATTTATGTTTCGCACCGTTTGGAGGAGGTGTTTGCCATTGCAGACCGCATCACCGTGCTGCGCGATGGCCGCTTTCAAGGCACATGGTCAATCGCCGAGACGACCATCCCGAAGATTATACAGGAGATGATCGGACGGCCTTTGGTGGAATCCTTTCCAAAACCACTCCCAGCCCAGGTCCCAGGCACTGTGGTGTTGGAAGTGAGCTCCCTGCAATCGGGTCTTATAGGGCCCCTCAGCTTCTCCGCCAAGTCCGGAGAAATCGTAGGATTCGCGGGACTGGAGGGATCGGGCGTCGACGACTTGTTTCAAACCCTGTTTGGATTAAATCCTCTGATCTCAGGCCAGATCCTCGTTCGTGGGCGGAAGCAGGATCATACGTCTCCTTTGGAGGCAATCCGCCACGGTTGGGCGTTGGTTCCAAAAAGCCGTCGCGATGAGGGTTTGATGATGGATTGGTCCATCGCCCGAAACGTCATCCTGCTGAGGCTCCACACGCTGCTGACTTGGCTCGGAATGATCGATGGCCAGGCGGTTCAAGACGCCACTGCCGCCTCTATCCGAAGACTCGAACTTGGCACCGACCGGTTCCAAGAGATCGTCGCAAGCCTTAGCGGCGGCAATCAACAAAAAGTGCTTCTGGCAAAATGGCTCGCGACGGAACCGGAAATCCTCATTCTGAATGACCCGACCCGAGGAGTTGATGTCGGGGCGAAACACGAGATCTACCAGCTCTGCCGGCAGCTCGCGGCGCAGGGGATGACTCTGCTGATGACTTCCAGCGAGGCGGAAGAGATCGTGGGCTTAGCCGACCGCACGCTGGTTCTCTACAAGGGGAAGATAGTCTGCGAACTCCAGCAGGATCGGATCACGAAAGCTCGACTCCTGCACGCCATGTCGGGAACTCTGTCTGCGGGATAGTCTAAAAAGGAATGGACTCCAAACTCTGGCACCGAATCCGACCCGTGCACTGGCTCCAAACGTCGGTCGCGCACTCACAGACAAACGACCTATTGAACCACGCAAATCTGTTTGATGTCACTCAAAGCAACGCTCGATCGACCTTTCAACTCACTCACCCACCATGAAAACCTTAAAACTCGCTTGTGCCGATTTCACGTTTCCACTCCTACCGCATGATGGGGTCCTGGATCTCATCACCCTGTTGAAGGTGAAGGGTCTGGACCTTGGATTGTTTGAAGAGCGATCTCACCTTTGGCCTTCGAAGGTGTTCCGCTCCATGGCC
>CANLCA010000231.1 GCA_947487925.1 Verrucomicrobiales bacterium
CATTCGTTTTCGAGCAAGTTGAGCATCTGGACAAACTGGCTGAAGAGAAGCACTTTTTGGCCTTCGGCGATGAGGGGTTCGAGCAGTTCGAGAAGAGTTTCCGTTTTGCCTGAAGGAGAACTGTTACCCACAAGCTGAGGATGGCAGCAGATCTGGCGGAGCCTGGTGAGTGCTGCGAGCACGTGGAGTTTGCTTTTCTGAATCCCCTTTTCGGCAACGGCTTTCATGACCTGCTCTCGGCTTCGGCGCAGCTCGGCGAGGTAGAGTTTGCGTTGGTCTTCACCCAGTTCACAGTCGCGGCGCTGTTCGATTCGGTCTGGGAGGTCCTTGGCGACTTGTTGCTTGAGCCGGCGCATGAGCAGGGGCCGGAGTTTTGCCGCCAAAGTTCGGCGAGCGATCCGCTGGTCGAGGAGGGCGCCTTCTCCCCGAGGTTCATATTTTTCGCTGAACTCTGACTGGTTGCCGAGGTAGCCTGGCTGGATAAAGTCGACGATGCTCCAAAGGTCCAGCATCCTATTTTCAAGAGGGGTTCCGGTCAAGGCAAGGCGGTGGTCGGCCTTGAGCTGTTTGACGGACTGAGTGATTTGGGCTTCGGGGTTTTTGATGAATTGAGCTTCATCCAGAACGACAGCGGCGAAGGAGAACTTTTGAAGCGCCTCGAGATCGCGTCGGAGGAGCGCATAATTAGTGACGATGATATCGTGTTGAGGAATTTGTTTGCGAAGGTTATGCCTCGCAGCGCCGCTTTCGAGAATGAGGACTTTCAGATGGGGAGTGAACCTATTTGATTCGCGTTGCCAATTATGGAGGACGGAGGCGGGGCAGATGACCAGGGCAGGACGGGGACGTGGGCCGCTCTGTTCCCTCATCCAGGCGAGCCAGGCGAGGGTTTGAAGGGTCTTTCCAAGGCCCATGTCATCAGCCAGAACGCCACCGAGGTTGATTCGATTGAGGTGACACAGAAAGTTGAACCCCTCTTTTTGATAAGGGCGGAGGTCGGCCTGGACGGAGGATGGAGTTTCGATGTCTGGGATGCCGGAAAAGTGCTGCAGTTTTTGACGGAGCAGAGCCATCTGGCCTTTGTTTGAGAACTTGTTCAAGGCCTCTTCGTCCAGGTGAGACGCATGGGCCATGGAGACCTTTTGCGGATCGTTGCAGAGCACTTCGATACCGAGGTCGGCAAGGGTTTCCTTGGCGTTATGGAGGGCATCGCGATCGAGTTCGATCCAGCCACTATCGGGCAGTTTAACGAAGCGTCCCGTGGCTGTTTGGAGCCGGGCGAGGTCGGCGGGGCTGAGTTTCATGCCTTCCTGCTCCCATTCAGCCGAGACGGAGAGCCAGTCGATGCCGCTGCCGTGGAGCACAAGTTTTGGGCGCAGCTGCCTGGGTGTAAGGAAAAGCCGATGGAAAGCGGGGTTGCCGAGGTACAGCGCCTCGGCGGGCTTGTCTGGCCAGGTAACGGCGAGGCTGTTGAGGAAGTTTTCATTGGCATCGCCTACCCATAAACCTGGTTCGGGTGTAAACCAATCAAGGCGGCGCAGCCAAAGAACGGCCGCATCGAGCCTGGCGTCTTCCAAGATTTCAGGCTTCCCATCCGTGGAGGTTTTGGGTTCGGTTTTCTGCCATTCATGTCCATTCCATTGCCACAAGATGTCGTTTTTCTCGTCTTTGGCGAGCAGCCGAAGGTGGACGGTATCCTCATTGAGTTCAAAAACGAACTGAGGGAGGGCGTTTCGAACCGTGCAAAGCTGATTCCAATCTCCACCTAGGGATCCGCTTGTTTTCCTGAGGTGAGTGAGGAGCCTGTGGCTGACTCTGCGGACGGAGATCGCGGGCTTTTGGCTCCAGAACTCGATCAACTCGTTCGGAGGCATGGACGAAAGCAGGAAGAAAGAGGATTCCGTGAGCAGGAGAGTCGGAGCTCCGGCAAAGAGTTTCGCTTCGTTCAAACAGACATGGCGATCGTCTGGAAGCCGGAGCTTATGGGATAGGGAGAGTTCACCTTCGGCCGAGTGGAGTGAGGGGATCCAGCTGGCCACTTGCCCATGGAAACTGAGAGAATGGGAGTTATCGCTGTTTTGCAAACGACCATCCTGCCCCCACCTTGCAAGCCATTCCAACAATTCACGGCCTTTGAGCAGGAGTTCGTCGCGTTTATCGCCGGGCGAATAGATTTCACTAAGCCATTGTATGAACTGCCAATCGTCATGCGAGAACAGCTCCTTTTCGTGAGCGGATCGGCTTGCAATGTCCACGATTTCGGCGATGGCGCGTTGTTTTTCGCCGGTTCTAGGTTTCGAAACGACGAGGCGGACCACGAGGTGATACAGATAGGGAGTTTCCGTGAGGGGGACAATCTGGCAAAGCACGCGAACGGAGGCGCGAGGAGCGTCCAGATGAGTTGGAGAGGGTGGCATCAGCCAACCTTCCAAGAGATCAGCCGCGGCGCTTTCCTTTTCGCTTTCTTCAAGAGCCGCGAAGCGTTCGAAGTTGGCGTATGAAATCAATTCGGTGGGCAGGGGCCGGTTGGTTCTCAGGAAGAGCAGCGCGGTTTCCTCAAGGCGCGCCTTGCCTGTGGCGCGCATGAGGCGGGGCCACCAATCAGTGCTGGAGAAATCTTTTCGGGACAGAGAAATCTTTTCAAAATAATCCTCAAGCAAGAGCCAGGCTCGCTGTGAATCGACACAATTTGCGAACACCTGGAGGATCTCCGTTCGTTCGTTGATCGAGGCTTTTGAGTCCGCGAGCTCACGTCGCAGGTCCGCGAGAGCCCCATAAGTTTTGTCGAGGACTCCATGGTGGGCATCGTATTTTGCGGTGCTTGGGGGGCGCGTGGTGCGGCCGTTTTTATTGACGATTCTAGACATGAATGAGGGGGACTTAAGAAAACGATTTTTGGGAGACCGATTTAAGAACTTCCTGGAGGCTGTGCGGGGCCGATATGACGGCGCCCGGGACACCTCACCGGCGGGTCAGACCTTTCCGATCCATTTGCGATCTTCCCAGACGGCTTTGAGAGAGACCCAGTTCCTGGGGTCGGACACTTGTTTCGCGGCTTGGAGGATTTTCCCCTTTTTCAAACTCTGGTAGGCATCGCTGGCGTTGATGGCGACGTGCTGGAGGATGCTGGGGTCTCGATAGCAATCGATCATGCACCGGGTACACCCATCGCGGATGAGTTTGGATTGATCAAATTCGTAGATGGAGCACATCGGGGATTCCCAGTAATGACAACGGTAGAGATTCAGGTGCCAATCCAGGTAGAAATACTTATGGCCACCGAGGCAGCCGAATCGTTCAGGCTGCCCTTTCAAGTGTCGCTGCATCTCGGTGAGGGATTCGGTTGGATTAACGACTGGAAAGCCGCTGCGCCGTTTCATTTCCTTGATTTTTTCAAAGACGCCGATGAGTTCCTCGGTGGAATAATTGACGAGATTCGAATCACTGAAGCTCAGGTAGCTGGAGTTGAGGCTGGTGAGAGGGTAGCTGAAAGTGCAGCTGTGAAAGCCTAGGTGCCGGAGAAACTGGGGTAACTTTTCGTAGTCATCGATGAGCTTGCTGGCGGTCACGCTGGCAGTTGTTTGGATCCCGAGCTCGGAGAAGGTGTCATTGGCCTTTTTAATTTTGCGGCAGACATCGGGCAGGCCTCTGTTTTTTTCATGACGGACGACGTCGTGGGAGTCGATGGACATGATCACGCTGCTGAGGCCATCGTTGGCGAGGGCGCGCATGTTTTGGTCGGTCCATAGGGAACCGTTGGTGCAGACCATGGGGTGGATCCCGCGTTCTGCGGCGTAGCGCACCATGGGACCTAGATCTTTGTGCACGAGGGGTTCACCGCCGACGAATAGAATGTAGCCGATGTGGTTCTTGAGGGCGATGTCGATCACATCCCGGGCTTCCTTAAGGGTGACGCTGCGCCTTTGTTTTGGATCGAACTTGTCGACCGAGAACCCGCAGAAGTCACATTTTGCGTTGCAAACATTGGTGATCGCAAACTGGAGATAGCCCGGGCCTCCGTGAGCAAGAACACTTGCGGCCAGTTTAAGGAAGCCCTGTTTTGGGCGCTTCACGGGGGGCAACGCAGCGCTGGAGGGAGGACCAGCGAATACAGTGCCTGGGGGCTTGTCTAAGGTCGTACTGCTCATTTTATAATCTCCAGCATACTGGAAGTGTTAAGGCACGGAGGCAATCATTTCTTTTTCGGCGCGCCCGTCTACCCGGGCAGGTTCGAAGGAGGAAGGTCATGAACACGCATGACACGTCCGAGATTCGATGTTCGAGTTCGGTCCGGTTTTTGGTGGAGTTTTGTGTCTGAATCAGGCAGGTTGATTCCCATGTCAAACATTTTGATCCGCCCTCCCTGGTTCGTGCCGGAGCGCGAGGCAACACCCGAGAGGGTCTATCTGGGTCGTAGGGAGTTTTTGAAGGCTCTGGGGATCGCGGGCGCGGGGCTTGTGGGGACTAGCAGGACAGGATTGGCGGCCGCAGACGCGGTGACGGCCGGTCGCGTGCCCTCCGGTCCGAGCGATGCACAGCGCCATTACCCGGCACAGAGGAACCCCAAGTTTAACCCTGGATGGAAATTAACCGATGAGGAGGTCGTCTCCCAATACAACAATTTCTACGAGTTCAGCCTCGTCAAGAACCGGGTACATCAGATGGTGGGCAAATTTGTGATCAACCCTTGGAAGATTGAAATCACAGGACTGGTTGAGAAGCCCTTAGTGATCGACATGGACGAGTTATTACAAGAGATGCCATTGGAGGAGAGAGTGTATCGGTTTCGATGCGTGGAGGCATGGTCGATGGTTGTGCCGTGGACCGGCTTCCCGCTGAGCAAGCTGATCGAGAAATCGAAACCCCTGTCGGACGCCAAGTTTGTGAGGTTTGAAACCTTCAACAAGCCAGATCAGGCGCCTGGTATGAAGGGGTCGAACTATCCATTCCCCTACTTTGAAGGGCTCCGCATGGACGAGGCAATGCATCCGTTGACCCTGGTGGCGACGGGGATCTATGGCAAACCGATGCCGAAGCAGCAAGGAGCGCCCGTCCGTTTGATTGTCCCGTGGAAATATGGCTACAAGAGCATCAAATCCATCGTGAAGCTTGAGTTTGTGGCGGGGCAGCCCAAAACGTTTTGGGAGGTCCTGGCTCCAAATGAGTATCCTTTTGAATCGAACGTGAACCCTGCGGTGCCACATCCGAGATGGCTTCAATCCACGGAGAGAGTCATTGATACTGGGGACCGAATTCGGACCCTCCCGTTTAACGGTTACGGGGATCAGGTGGCGAAACTTTACGGGAAAGCGTAGGCGTGCCACGAACTGTTTTGAGTGTGGCTCAGGCGCGGCGTTGCGAGGAGGCTTCGTGGCAAGCGGGGAGGGACTCGCGTGGGGTCATCGCTGAGGTAGGGAGATTGATAGCCGCCCGGGTCATGGAGATCACTCGGCCCGGGGCGAGGGTCATGGTGTTGTGCGGCAAGGGTAACAACGGTGAAGACGCGGCACAGGCGGCATCCCGAATCGAAGGTCGGGTGGTGGATGTGATTCGGGTTCTGGATCCCTGGATGGGGATGAAGTCGATGAAGTCCGGGCTGGAGTGCGCGCCTGATTTGGTTGTGGACGGGCTGTTTGGGATCGGTTTGGACCGGGTTTTGGACCCGGCATGGACGGAGGTGATTCAGGC
>CANLCA010000232.1 GCA_947487925.1 Verrucomicrobiales bacterium
GGAAGACTTCGAAGGATCATCGGCTTGTTTCGGCTGGCCAAAGTCTCTCGAGGGTTCGAAAAAACTAGCCCGGGTCCCGCAAAACAGGGACTTGGGAAAAATACAACAGTCAACATCCGCTCAAGGTTCCATGAAAAACTTCCTCACACTTCTCGTCACATCCCTCCTCGCCGCAGCGGCTTATGCGGGCGAATTCCCAGACATCAGCATCACCGAGCTCAAGGCCGCGATCGAAAAGAAGAATGTCGTTGTTATCGATGTCAATGGCAGCGAATCCTTCCAGAAAGGACACATCCCCAGCGCCATTGAATTCGGCGCGGCTCAAAAGAAACTTGGCAAAGTGTTGCCACAGGACAAATCGACCCTCGTCGTCGCCTACTGCGGCGGTCCCAAGTGCAACGCTTACACAGCGGCTGCCAACGCGGCTAAAAAGCTTGGTTACACCAATATCAAGCACCTCTCCGCGGGCATCTCCGGATGGATGCAAGCCGGTGAGAAGACCGAAAAAGCCGTGAACTGAGGCCACTGCCCAACTCTATTTTTCGCACCAGTAGCGTCCCACAGAAATTGATAAAAAGAGGTTGAGTCGGCATGCCTGTATCCGCCACAAGGCGGTTGTGAAACAAAAACACAGCAACTCAACCGCGAGTAAATTCCACGCCTTTCATCAGATCTGCAACCTCATTCCGCCGCATTTGGTGTCGAAACTTGCGAGGGAACACGGGTCCAAGAGCGACGCGCGGACCTTTACGCACTGGAGCCATGTGGTCGCCTTGGTGTTCAGCAAGTTCACGCACTGCTTCGGGTTGAACAACCTGTGTGACATCCTGTATCAATTCTCCGGTCCTCTATCGGCGATCCGTGGCGCCGTGCCGCCAAGGCGCAATACACTCTCGCATGCGAACCGGGAACGGCCAGCAGCCATCGCCGAATCACTCTTCTATAGCGTGCTCGAACATCTGCGATCCACATCGTCTGGATTTGGGGCTCGCAAATACCCAGGCCGACTCAAGGGCCTCAAGGGTGCGATTCACCTTATGGACTCCACGGTCATCGAGTTGGTGGCTAACTGCATGCCCTGGGGCGCTCATCGTCGACGCAAGGCGGCGGTAAAGTGTCATACACGTCTGAACTTTCAGTCCCTGCTGCCGGGCTATGTCGTGGTGGACGTGGCACGCGAGCACGACAATCTGCGGGCCAGGGAACTGTGCGCGGGCCTGAAATCAGGGGAAATCGTGGTCATGGATCGTGGTTATGTGGACTTCAACCACTTCAAGGACCTGAGCGCACGGGAGGTGGTTTGGGTCACCCGCGCCAAGGAGGGAATGAAGTACGACCTGTTGGATTCAAAACCGCTGGAGAAGGGTGGAAAGATCCTGGCGGATGAATGGATCATGCTCAGCAACCAGTGCCAGGCACGACGAATCGTGGCGATGGTGGAGGTCGACGGGCAGGAGCGTGAGATGGTGTTTCTGACCAATCAGTTGGAGTGGGCGGCGTCCACGATTCTCGCACTCTACAAAGCAAGGTGGGAGATCGAGATGTTCTTCAAGGAATTGAAGCAGACCTGCAAGCTCTGCGATCTGATGAGCTATAGCGCCAACGGAATCCGATGGGAGGTCTGGACGGCGTTGCTCGTGCAATTGCTGATGAGATATCTGGCGTGGTGCAGCCAGTGGGGCCATGCGTTTAACCGATTGTACGCGCTTGTGGCCGGGCTTCTTTGGATAAAGCGGGATGTCCTGGAGATATTGAAAGGCTATGGGACAGCAGCTGGGAGCTATAAATTGCTCGCCAGGCCAGATCAGGGCTTTTTACCAGGTCTGGCATAGGTGCTGTGGGACAGCATCGCGGCCATTATACAACCGGACTGGAAACACGATAAGTCTTAAAGCCATTTGGGCATCAACATCGAAAAAGAGGCCTAAATCACAGGATTTCGATTGGATTACCGTGCCTGTGGGATGCTACTGATTCAAAACGATGACTCGATCGAGGCATTCTCGGCGAATGGAACCTATCAATCGCTCAGCAAATGGATTTTGCCGAGGCGATCTCGGGGCCGTCAACTTCTGCTGGATGCCCATGCCCTTTACTCGGTGCTTGAAGATCGATCCGCAGATCGAATCGCGGTCCCGCAACAGATACTTGGGCGCGGTGTCATAGGGGAACGCGTTGATAATTTGTTGAGCGGTCCAGGCGGCTGAGGGTGAATCGGTGATGTTGAAATGAACGACCTTGCGCCGTTCATGGTTTATGACGATCAAAACGTAGAGCAGACGAAATGTCACCGTGGGAACCACAAAGAAGTCCATTGCCGCGATGCTGCCCTTGTGGTTCTTGAGAAAAGTCTTCCAACCTTGCGAGGGCTTACCCTTGGACTTGGAACGATACTTCTGGATGGTTGCCCTCGAGGCTGTCAGTCCCAGTTTGGCCGATTCGTCACGGATACTCTGGCTGCCCCAAGTCGTGTTGGCACTCCACATCTGCCGGATGAGCTGGATCACTTCCTGGTCCTTTTCAGGTCGCTCAATTCGGCGTCGGGATTTCCATCGCCAGAACAGCCTAAAATCAGCTCGTTGCCAGCCGATGAGTGTTTCGGGTTGGAGGATGATCAGAAGGTTTCTCCAATTGGGCCAAACCCTCATAAGGGCAAGCCAAAGCTATCGGTCGGACCGGTGGAGCCTGGGCCTGCGTGGCTGCAGTTCGAGCACCAGGAGTTGATGGCGCAGGGCCAGGACTTCGAGGGCGAGATCGTGCCGGCGTCGGAAGAACGAAAGTGGGTATGTCAGAACGATCCAAAGAGTGGCCAACATAACTCTCTCAAACTGATCGCAAATCCTCTCCAATCTATCATTTCTCGGCCCGATGGACTTTCAGCCACCCATGGGAGCCAAGCTCCTGGCGCCTGGGCGCAAGCAGGGCCGCAAACTGTGGGCCGCGTTGATCAGGCAAGTTTACGGGATCGATCCCTTGAGCTGCCCCAAGTGCGGAGCGGAGCTGAAGATCATTGCTTTCATCGAAGGAAGTCAGATGGCGGTTGTGGAAAAGATTCCGATATCCGGCGGCTGCCGGACGGGCTGCGGAAAGAGGAATCCGATCGAGGACCGCCGCAGGTTCAAGGGAGGACCTCAGGCTGAAATGGTAAAAAGGAGAAGAGAATCGGGTGCCAGCAGCAACATCGGCGAAACGTTGCGACAGCTCCGAATGCTCTCCTTTGTCTGCAAACTCTGAAAAAGATGGCCATTCCGCTCTGAATCTACTTTCTGAAGGGGATCATGGGAGGATCGATCCCCTCGGTGGGCCGTCGACGGCTCACCAAAGCGCAAACCTCCCTTTCTCATCGTTTTCCCAGCGTTCCTTCTTGCTCCAATCCATCGCCAAGATCTATCGTGGAGGGACAATCAGAAACCTAATGCCTATCGGTTCAGTAACCCCGCCAGTCCCACGTCTGCTCCGGCGGATGGGATTCAACTCAGGGATGGATCGGGGACTCGTGGAAGCCGTCTCCGATGGAACTTTCCCAGCAGTTTTTGGGTGCATGCTGATGGATCCAAAGTAAACTGCCTCCGCATTCACCATGACTAATCGCCCCTCTTCCCCTCAGATTCCCAGCGTCGTGATATCACTGGCGCTCGCGTTCGCGGCTCATGCGGCCGAACCCGCGAAGGCCGATGCCTCCGGGGGCGTCGGACCCAAGCCGGTCTTTGAAAGCCCGGTGCTGACCAGCCGTTCTGCGGCCCGGTTCATCGACGTGGACGTGCCGGTGTCCGGCGCCAAGGAATTATTCCTCGTGGTTTCGGATGAGGGGTCGATCAGTTGCGACTGGTCCGACTGGATCGAGCCTCAGCTCCTGATGACCGACGGGAGCACCAAGGACCTGACGAGAATCCCGTGGAAATCGGCCGAGGCCGGGTACGGGGAAGTGCGGGTCGGGAAGGGGAGCGACAACGGACCGCTGATGGTGGCGGGAAAGACCTACAGTCAGGGGATCGGCACGCATGCGACCTCGACAATCGCCTATGAACTTCCTGCGGGCGTGGCGCGTTTCCAAGCGAAGGTGGCGATCGATGACGGCGGGATTACACGGGGCGGGTCTCCCAGTGATGCGGCGGTGCGTTTCCAAGTTTACACCCAGAAGCCGGCCGGCACCCCGCGCCGTCCCGCCGCGGCCCCCGCCGCGTTGGTTGAAGGTCCGCCGCTGGTGCCCGTGGAATTGTTCACGGTGCCGGACGGGTTGGAGGTCACCGTGTGGGCGGCGTCACCCCTTCTCAAAAACCCGACGAACATCGATTTCGATGAACGGGGCCGGCTTTATGTAGCTGAGGGCGTGAACTACCGTGGCAAGGGGGGGCGGCGTCCGGAGGGTGATCGCATTGTGATTTTGGAGGACACCACGGGGGCCGGCCGGGCGGACAAGGCCAGCGTCTTCGTGCAGGAAAAATTCCTCGCGGCACCGCTGGGGGTGGCGGTGTTTGGCAACCAGGTGGTCGTCTCGCAACCGCCGGACATGATTGTCTATACGGATGTGGACGGGGATGGGCGTTTCGACGCGGCCATAGATCGGCGCGAGGTGTTGCTCACGGGTTTCAACGGGCGTCAGCATGACCACAGCCTGCACAGCGTGACGGCCGGGCCGGACGGGCAGTGGTATTGGAACCAGGGCAACACGGGCGCGAAATTCACGGATCGCTCCGGGAAAACCTTCCGCATGGGCAGCCCCTATATGTTGCAGGAGATCGCCGGCCAGAAGAGTGACGACGGCAATGTGTGGATCGGGGGGTTCACGGCCCGAATGAACCCGGACGGCACGGGCGTGAAGATCCTGGGGCATAATTATCGCAACAGTTATGAGCAGACGGTGACTTCGCTAGGCGACATTTTCCAAAGTGACAATGATGATCCCCCGGCGTGCCGGGTGACGGCTGTGCTCGAAGGAGGCAATGCGGGGTTCGCTTCAGCCGATGGGAAACGCTCGTGGGAGGCGGATCGGCGACCCGGGCAGGACACGCCCACGGCTGAGTGGCGTCAGGAAGATCCCGGCACCATGCCCGCCGGAGATGTCTATGGCGGTGGCTCGCCGACCGGGGTCGCCTATTATGAGAACGGCGCGCTCGACGAGAAATGGCGCGGCCTGTTGCTCGCGTGCGAGGCCGGCAAGAATGTGGTGTTTGGTTATCTGCCGCGACCTGAGGGCGCCGGATTCAAGCTGGAGCGGATTGATTTCATCACGTCGAACAAGGAGCGGGAATGGGCGGGATCCGACTTCCTTGGTGGAAGGGCCACCGGAGAGCTCAAGACCAAGTTTCGGCCCAGCGATGTCTGTGTCGGTCCGGATGGTGCGATATATGTCGCCGATTGGTTTGATCCCGGAGTGGGCGGTCACGCGACCCGGGACGACGGTCAAACCGGCGCGATTTACAGGATCGCGCCCAAGGGATTTGTTTCGCGGGTGCCGAAGTTCGACCTGAACACCACGGAAGGGCAGATTGCGGCACTGAAGAGTCCAGCCGTGAATGTGCGCAATGGGGGATTCACGAGATTGCGGGCTCAGGGCGGACGGGCTGTGCCGGCGGTCTCCGCGCTGCTGGGGGACAAGAACCCGTACTTCGTCGCACGTGCCGTCTGGTTGCTTGCGCAGATGGGTGAGACGGGCCGCGCC
>CANLCA010000233.1 GCA_947487925.1 Verrucomicrobiales bacterium
CCCTCCCCAGCCTTTGCTGCGTGTCGGGCCGGAGGCCGCGATCTTCGGTTTGCTTTTCTCCAACTCCCGCTTCTTCCGGTCGGATTCACCTTCGTAGTGCTTGAACATCCCTATGATTGTGAACGCTTGGCGGTTGATGGTGATCGTCTCGCCGATAGGAATGATCTCGCGTCCCGCATTCTCAGGCGACCCGAATAGCTCGTCGCGGATTTCGGTGCCTATCACGCACACGCTGCGCGCCATGTCATCGTCCATCTCGTTAAACATTCGTCCATGCTCGATTTCATGCTCCCCCATTTCGAGCGCCACAGGCCAAACGCCGGCCACATTGAACGGGCGGTATGTTTTGCCCCGGGCCCCAAGAATCGCGCCAAATTGCCGCATTTCGGGGGACAAGACCTCCACCAAAGGGGCATTGTTTTGCAGCGCCTCCACGTCCCTCATGGTGATGCCCACCGCCTGGTCCTTCTTGTGCCGCTGTTCCACGGGCACCTCCTGTGGCTCCAACCGCACTTTCTTGAGTCCCCCTATCGCGATCAACGCCTCTTTGGCGCCCTTCTCCATCCCCGCCACAAGAGCCGACATCGAAACCAGGCTGGCCACGCCTAGGATGATTCCGAGCATCGTCAGCAACGAGCGAAACTTGTTCGCCCATATTTCCTTCAACCCAACACTAATGGCATTCCAGAAATCCATGGAAAATCATTCTACTCAGTCAAACTCAACGTCGATCGATCCAGCCCGGCAAGCTTCGCGTCGAGTCTCGTGGCCACCTTCCCGTCGCGTATCTCGATTTTGCGAGGCGTCACGGCCGCGATCTCCGGATCGTGTGTCACCAAAATGATCGTTCGCCCCTCCTCACTCAACCGCCTGAACAATTTTAAGATGTTTTCGCCCGTGTGGGAATCGAGGTTCCCGGTGGGTTCGTCGGCGAGGATGATCCGGGGGTCATTCACCAACGATCGAGCAATGGCGACCCGTTGTTGCTGCCCGCCTGACAGCTGGCTTGGCCGATGTTTCGAACGGTTTTCCAGCTCCACCATTTTGAGAGCCGCCATCGCGCGCTCACGCCGTTCCCGAGCCGATTGACCGCCGTAAATCATCGGCAATTCCACATTTTGCAGCACATTCAACTTTGGCAGAAGGTTGAAAAACTGGAACACAAACCCAATCTTCTTGTTTCGAATGCCCGCCAACTGCCTCTGTGAGGCGCTTTGAATCATCATGCCATCCAGCGTGATCGTGCCCTTGGTCGGCGTGTCCAAGCATCCCAAAATGTGCATCAAAGTCGACTTGCCACTGCCCGACGGGCCGATGATGCTGATGAATTCTCCCGATCCGATATCGAGTGACACATCGTCCAGAGCGCGAATTTCCTCGCCGCCCAGATGGTAGATCTTGCTGATGTTCCGAACTTCAACCAATGCCATGTCTGAAAACGGGTAAGAATTTGGACCAAAACGCAGGCGAAGTCACAGTTGAAACCCCTTGCTCATCCGTGCCATCCGTGACATCCGTGGTCTCAACTTCGGAGTTTGGTTTGAAGCCGGACGAAATCGTGGCCGCGTAGCCCCTGGAAAGCCGCTCGAAGCCCAGGGCATGAATGTCGCTTAAAGGCCAAGGGGTCTCAAATCGAAGGCACATGACGGGGTTAACGGGCAGCACTCGATCCCGCAGGCCGGGTCGTGGAAGTTCCGCCCGGCTTGGGGGCGGACACGGATCCCGTCCCCGAGGTGGCGCCCGCGCTCACTCCGGCGCCGGCCGGGCTGGTGGCTGGTTTGGGAGCGCCGCCGGGCCCCTTTCCTTGAGTGGCTGACTTCTGTGCCAAAGCCTTCGACTGAGCTGCCTTTTCTTCCTTAGGCATCTCGAGCATGACCGTCTCCCCAGACTCTAATCCCTGTTGGATCTCCGCAAAAAACAAGTCTGAAATCCCAACCTTCACCACTCGACGATCGTAGCCATCCCCCTTTTTCAAATACACAAATCGCTCCGGGATCCCGCTGTCGGAGTTCTTTTCCGTGAACACCGCCGCCAGGGGAACGGCCACCACATCCATGGCGGATCCCACAGGAATTTTGATGTTCGCCGTCATCCCAGGGCGAATGCGAGGATCCACGTCCTTCAACAAAATCCGCACGGCGAATCCTTTCACGTTGTTCTTGATCATCGCCTGCGGCGCGACGCGCTCGATTTTTCCCAACACCTTCAACCCTGTCACCGCCTCCACCGTCACGTCCACCTCTTGATCCGCCTTCAAACGGGTCACGTCGGCCTGGTTGATGTGGGCGTTGATGATCATCGTCCGGAGATCAGCAATCGTCAGAACTTCCGTTCCACTATTGAACCCCCCTGAGCCCGAGACCGCCTGCCCAATCGAGATCGGCCGGGTCAAAACGGTGCAGTCAAAGGGCGCTTCCACACGAGTCTTCCTGAGCCGATCATTCAACAAGTCCAACGACTTTTGGGAACGTTCCAGGGCGTTCTTAGAGAGGTCAGCCTGCGTTTTCGTGTCCTCGAAGAGCTCCTGAGAAATCAGCTTCTCCGCAAACAACTGCACGGAGCGATTGTAATTCCGATCCGCCTGAGTCAACTGGAGGGATGCCCGCTCAATCTCTTTTTGCGACGACTGCTTCTCGATCTGCAAATCCCTGTCATCCAGCGTGAACAACAAATCGCCTTTCTTCACGATGTCGCCAAGATCGACTGGCAACTCGGAAATCCGCCCGTTCACTTCTGGCCTCACCGAGACCTGCTCCGCCGGACCGATCTCACCCGCAGCACTCACGGCGAACTGGATGTCTCGCGTCTCCACAAGCGCCGTGGTCGGACGGGCAGAGGCGTCGACCGGTTTGGAGGTCATCTTCCACGCCTGCCAACGGGGATAACCGTAAGCCGCCCCGATCCCTAAAACCAATAATGCAATCCACTTTTTCATGTTCTAGCTAGACTCTCACAGATAATACGTCTACGTGCAAATTGGATTTTTCAAACAATCTCTTTTGACGGCCAAAATGGTCCCGAAATTCATCCAAAAAACGTGAATTCCACCGTGAACGAGCTCCCCCTAAAGCTCTGCCCAACCCGAGGAATGGTTTCTTACTCCTTCAACGATCCCAGGAACTCCACCACATTTCGAAGTTCCTGCTTTGTCAGCACCTTGGTCATTTCCTCGGGCATCGCGGAAAGACCCTTCTCGCGCGATGTGAGATCCGACTTTTTCAACGTCAACAACCCATCCTCGGGCGAGTTCATGACGAGTTCAGTATCTGTTTCGCTCTTGAGAATGCCCGCGTAGGCACTCCCGTTTTTCAACGTGACGATGAGGCTTTCGAATCCTTTGGCTATCACCCGGTTGGGGTAGAGGATGGATTCCAGAAGGTATTCACGCGATTGCCTCGTAGCAATCCCGGTGAGCACAGGCCCGACCTCGCCCCCTTCCCCATCCACCTGGTGGCACCGAACGCACGACACATCAGCGCGTTCCAGAAAAATCTGTCTCCCAGCAGCGGCGTCGCCTCCGAACAATTCCACACGATCCACCCCCAGCACATCGTCTTTGGGACGTGTCGTTTCATACTTTGTCACCAGTTCCTTCAACCCCTTTTCTGGGCGCTTAGAAGCCGCGTCCAGCACATCCAATTGCATCTCTTTTGGAACCGATCCATCGATCAATTTGATCATCCAAACCTTGAGCACTTCGGCAGCCTCGCTCCCATCCACCGAAACCAGGGCAGTCAACGCGGTTTGTTTTTCTCCAATGGATCCGCTCTCCAGGATCCCGAGGATCCGCCCCAGGGCACTCGAAGAACGGGTTGAAGCGGCGAGCCGGGTCACTTCTTTGCGCACAGACTCGTCCCCATCGTTCTGGAGGCTTCTTAAAACCACCTCCAACCCGGGGGCATCCACGAGACCTAGCGAGCGCAGGGCCTCTATGCGCTCCGGCCCGGCGGACTCGCGGTTGGAGGCCAGGCGAGTCAGGTGTGGGGAAGCCTCGGGGATTTTGAGTTTTCCAACGGCCTTAGCGATACCGGCTTTCACCCCGCCCGAAGGCGCCTGGAAAAGATCTGCCAATAAGGGCTTCAATGCCTCCGATGGAACCAGAGCGTCCCGCGCGTGCGCCAGCGGCCGCCAGACACCCATGACCCGGTCGCGCCCCGATGGGGCGGGCCAGTCCGCCAGGGCAGACAGCGCTTCCGACCGCATGGTCTCAGGGTTTGCAGGGCCCGCGGCGAATCGCGCCAGCGCGTTGGCCGAGTCTTTCGTGCCATGGCGGAAATTAGCGTTCAAAACTCGTCGCAAAAGGGCTTCATTCTGCGATCCTTTGGAAATCAGCGACGCAAGCTCGGCCTGGGCACCGTAAATCGGTTCATCGTTGATCGCCCGCGCTGCTTCCAACACGATGCTTTCTTCTTTGTCATTGAGGAAAACCGCCACCTCAGGACGCTGAAGCCGCCGCATCGCCAGCAAGGCTCCCAGTCGGACTGAAGGTGATGAATCCCCGCCGATCCGCACGAGCCCGTCCATATCTCCCAATCGTGTCAAAGCCATCACGGCCGCATGCCTCAAAACCACATCCTGATCGGCGTTGGCCCTCAGCAGTGAGGCAAGGGGTCCCAAAGCCTCCCGGCGACCCAGTTTTCCCAAGGATTGTGCGGCAAAAAACCGGACCCTGGCGGACGGATCC
The DNA here is from genome assembly GCA_947487925.1 of Verrucomicrobiales bacterium. Taxonomy (GTDB): domain Bacteria; phylum Verrucomicrobiota; class Verrucomicrobiia; order Limisphaerales; family F1-80-MAGS106; genus F1-80-MAGS106. The sequence goes on from CANLCA010000233.1 coordinate 4,685, forward strand.
CCAAGCAATCGGACCAGCCCTTCATGAGCCGGGACATGGCGGCTGTCCCCAAGGATTCGGGCTGCTTGGGCTCGCACTTCAACATCGGTGTCGGCCAACAAGGGAATGAGGGGTGCCATGGATTCCGAAACGATTGGGACCGGGATCTGCGACCTCACTTGTGCGATCTGTCCCAACCCCCAGATGGCATGTAACCGAGCCAGTTGCCGTGGGTCCTTACGGGCCGCGTCGGACAGCACCTTCACACCAGCCCCACCTTTTCGAGCCAGGGCAAACTGGGCGGATTGACGCACCCGCATGTCCGCATGCCCCAACAGGGCGGACAACTCTTTGCTTGTGCGCTTCGCCATCCCCGCGCGGATCAGTTTTCCCGTGTCCAACGCAGCGGTCGACCCCGAGGCTTCAGGCTGATGCACTCGATAGATTCTTCCCTTCCCCGTTCGATCCCAGCCCTCCACCCAGTCGCAAACAAAAAGCCCGGCGTCAGGACCGAACTCCACATCCGTCGCCAGGATGTTCCAGGCAAATTGCTTCAGATCCACCAACTCGAAGGAAGCCCCCTGAGGTCGCACCGCAAACGAATAAACACCGCTGTTCGCGGGGCTGCCCTTGAAGTCCGCCAGAAAAAAATGTCCCGCATACTCGCCAGGCAACCCCGTACCAGGGTAGTAGGCAAGTCCTGAAGGGCCGTTGGCAATGTTCGCGATGGGGGGCACGATCGACGCGGATTGGCCAGGATGCTGTGGGTGCCACAACTTCTCCGCATTGAAAGGCCCACGCGAGTAGGGCCTCTCCATAAATTGATACCCGATCCTCCATCCGCTGTCGCCACCTTCAACCACGTAAACCCAGCGCGCCTTGTCTCCGCTGTCCGAATTGTTATCCCCAGTCCAGAGGTTCCCAAATTCGTCGAAGGCCAGTTCCTGCGGATTCCGGAAACCAAAAGCGAACATCTCCAAATCAGAGCCATCC
>CANLCA010000234.1 GCA_947487925.1 Verrucomicrobiales bacterium
TTCAGATAACGCGCCCGGTCAAGAGCCGACAACTCTGTATCCGAGTGCAAAAACGATCGGTTCGTCGTCACAATCACGTGATTGCCTTGGAATGTGGCGAGCTGATCCTTCTGCCCATCCTCGATCAAGTTGAGTTGGCCGTTCTTGCCGGGGCCAAACACGAGCATATCGCCGGTGAGCAGGGCGTAAGTGCCCCCTCCACCCTCAACGACTCGCAAACGTTTCCCGGTGCTCAACTCGCAAACGACCGGATTATCTCGACCGGCAGGCACATAGAGGTTCGAGGCGGAGGCGAGCAGATACCCTTGTGCTGGCAGATCGGTTTGAATCTGACGCCACTTCACCGCGCCTGTCTCGGCATCCAGGGCCACCAGGTGCACGCCTTCGGAAGGGAACATTCCCGCCGTGGTATAAAGGAGCCCATCCTTCACGATCACAGAAGTGCGCACCGGCCAGTTCGAGATCACGCGGCCGTTGCCTGGAATTCGACGGTCAGCGTCCACAGCTCGCTGCTTCCAGACCAATTGTCCTGTCCTTGCTTCGAGGCAGTAGAGGCGTCCGTCATCGGAGCCAAAATAGACTCGCCCCCCCTGAACCGTGGGCGCCAGCCTCACGGGACCTTCCGTGAAAAACGACCAAAGCTCGTCCCCTGTGTTGGCGTCGAGGCAGTAGACCTTATCGTCAGCCGAAGAACCAAAATAAACACGGCCTCCAACCGCCACGGCGGGGAATGCGCGGTCGAAGGTTTGGCGCGCCTTCAGATCGTAGACTTTGTTCCATCCATCCCATTTTGCCTCACCCTGCCAGGCGGGCTGCGGCCGGTTCTTCGAATGCCATGACCAGGCTTCGGCGACACGGCCCGGCAGCGGATCGGGCGAAATGCCTGATCGGGCATAATCGCCCTGGTAAGTGGGCCAATCCGCGGCGGATGGAAAACCCGCGGACACCATGGTGAGGAGGGCGAAGAAAAGTGGTGTGGCTTTCATGAATTGTTCGAAAATGGCGGAGTGGGAGCGTTGGATTGGGCTCTTGGCGGACCGGGTTGAGGAGGGCCCAACCGGCCTTCGGCCATGTGGAGGGTTTGAGTGGCGTAAGGGGCGGCGTCTTGTCCGTGGGTCACAACCACCACCGTTCCTCCTTCGCGTTGGTAGGCGCCGAGAAACCGAAATACCTCCGCGGCATTGTGGGGGTCCAGGTTGCCTGTCGGCTCATCGGCAAGAATCAGCGCGGGCTGCTTAACCAAAGCGCGGGCGAGCGCGGTGCGCTGGCGTTCTCCGACGCTCAAAGTTCCAGGCCGAAGCCCAGCGCGGGGGCGCAGCCCGAGCAAGTCGATCAATTCATCGACTCGAGCCAAAGGCTGGGCTGCCGCTTCGTTTGGCGGCAGACCAGCGAGGATGTTCTCCCGAACGGTCAGGTAGGGGATGAGATGAAAGAGTTGGAAAACGAAACCGATCTTGGTGGCGCGAATGCGGTTTCTCCGCGACGCCGGGATTTCGTAGAGATCGCAATCATCGAATCGCAGCCGCCCGGAAGCCGGACGCTGCATGCCACCCAGCGTGAGTAGGAGCGTGCTTTTACCGCAACCCGAAGGCCCCTTGATTACCACAAATTCACCGCGCCCGATGGACAAGCTCACTCCCGCCAGCGCGTTGATTTCCCCAGCAGGCCCCCGGAAGCTGCGCTGTAAATTTTCGCAAACGATCATGGAGTTGTGGATTAATCCGCGCGCAGAACCTCAGAGGGATCCTGTGCGATGGCTCGCAGAGTTGGCAGGAGGGTTGCCAGCGCGGCGAACGATGGCGTCAAGACGAGCGCCCAGAGGAGCAGGGTCGGATCACCACGCAGGCTTTTCGCGGTCACCTGAAATAATTCAGGGCCCGCCCGCAGCGCGATCCCTGTGCCGAGAACGAAGCCTGCGACGGCACCTACCAGTCCGAGCGCCATGGCTTTGCCGAGAAACAGGACGGCGATCCGGGATGTGCTGTGGCCTAGCGCTCGCCAGAGGCCGATCTCGACCCGGCGTTCGCGCACATTCAGCCATGCGAGCAGGGCCAACCACGCGGCTCCCGCCAACAACACGATGGGTACCGCAAATTGGGCGTAGCGCGTCGCCATTTGCCGTTGCTTGGCCCGCGCGTCAGCGAGGGTGCGCAATTGGAGCACGCGCGCCTCGGGCAGCGTCTGTTCGAGCACCGCACGCAGCTTCCCCAGCGGGTCCTGATCGGCAGTCAAGCACAGGCAGTCAACCGCCTTGATCTCGTTGATGCGCCCAGGCGCCCCAAGCAGGCGCTGCACGTCAGACAAGGCGCCGTAAATCCGAACTTCATCGTCGGTCCCGCTTTCGGCCAGCACACGCTCGATCTTAAACTCGCGTCCACCGAGCTGGATGCCCTCCCCTCGTTTGGCTTTCAGGCGCCCGGCGATCGCGCTCCCAAGGAAGACCTGTCCCGGCTTCAGACGGAAGCCCATCGGTTGCTTCGCCTCTCCTGGCCCTACCAGCGTTTCTCCAACTCCGGTCAGCAAAGCGGGCCGGCCTCCAGCCTCGATGCGGCCCTCCAATGTCGGGGTCAGGTGGTTGAAGCTCAGAAAAACACCGTGCTGGTCAGCCAGAGTTCGGACCGTCTGCTCGGACATGGTCTGGTCTGAGAACCCGTGGGTCCAGAAATGGTCCATGTCGGTTGAGCGCGGGATGATTCTGAGGTTGAATCCGAGATCCCGCATCACTCGCCTTGTTTCGCGTTCGGCCGCTGCCGTGGTCATTTGAACAGTCACGAGCAAAGCCACGGCGATCGCCAATCCCAGCGTGCCCAAGATGGCGTTTATCCAGTGGTGTCGCACTTCGCGAGCGAGAAGGCTGATCAGGCTCATCCGTGCTCCCTCCCGATCCTGCGCCACCACAAAGCCGCCAGTCCGAGCACCATGGCCGAGGCCAGCGCGGTCACAGCCCAAAGGACCCGTCGAAGACCCTCGAAGCGATTCGCCGATCCGTTGCCCTGAACTTGGGCGGGTGCTGTCGCGGGAGAATCGGTTGATGGGGCCGCAGACTCGCTGGTTTCTGGAACTTCAGGGGCGGGTGCGGACAAATCATCGAGGGCGATCTCGGAATAACCGAGCGCAAGGGGAGCCTTCGGACTTCTTTTTCGCTGGCCTTCACCGGGACCCCGCAGGACGATGCGACTGATCTCCGTTCTCACGAGCGGATTTTCCGGGTCGAACCCCAGCGACCGGGCCGACTGAGCCTGTCGCAGAGCATCCCAACGCGCGGGCATCACGGGGCCTTTCATCCATGCCCGGTCAAGCTCGCACTCGCAATCTTGCCCGATGATGACCAGGCGTTCCTGCACCGCGGTCTGGGTGATCAACGGTCCTTCAAGCGGGCTGCCGAGTCGTCGTCCACGGCCGAAAACAATGGCGACACGCGGATCAGCAGCGGGGTCGGGATCGAACCCAAGCCCCCAAAGCGCGACGCGTTCGTGTGCCAGGCGTTCGCGTGTGATTCGGACCAAGATGGGAGGGGTGGTAACCGGCTTTGGCATCGTCGACATCATTCGCGACACCTCTTGGATAGCGGCTTCCAGAACATTGCGAACACGGGTGTTGTCACTGGCACGACTGCCTTCGACCATCACCACCGCCGCAAAAGCGTTGAGTGACCCGTCTAATATCTCAACGCGTGACAGGGACGTCGCGACCGATTCGAGCAGGGCTTTCGCTCCCAAAGCATCGGTCGGCAAAGCAACACCTTTGTTGATCAAAAGCCTTTGGTCATCCGGACTTTCGAGCGTCAGGGTGGGTTCTCCCATGCCTGGCTCCTGGCGAACGGAGAAGCTCATATTGGCCTCGAAAATGCTGGTGGCTGCCAGGGGTCTATAGAGGTCCGGGAGAGCACCCAAATCACGACCCGAGAGGATCAGTCTATAAGACCCCTCGCCGAGATCCACGAAACCCGTGTCGCGAACCGAGTAGCGGCACGCCAGCAGGTCGCCGGTGAAAAGCAACGGCAACGCCAGACCGAGAGTGAAAAGCCGTTTCACGATTGCACAGGACTAGGAGGCAGACGACTTCTCATCGCTGCGGGGATGCCAGGGTTGACTTCGCGAACCACACCCGAAGACTAGGAGGAGGAACGGTTTCGTTCAAGGTAGAACGCCAACAAGTCAGAGAACGGGTTGATCCTGATAATTATTTGAACAACGGCAAACAATCCGGCAGCATCTGGCCACTGGATTTTCCGCAACCATGTCGCATCAACTCGTCCTGAGCCCGCACGGGCGTTTGTTGCTGGAAGAAGTCGGCGCCACGGCGCCGGAGTCGGCGTTCGACGTCGAACCGGCTCTGGTGGGGGCGTTTGGCGAGGGGGCCGCGCACGGTTTGCTCGCCCTGGCGGGGCTGCGACGCGGCTCTTTGGCGTGGCCCGCGGCAATCGTCTTTTGGCGGGAATTCGTGGATGGCTTTCTCACGGTGCTGGCGCACGCACCGGACAAGCCGGAGGGTCAAGCCCAAGAGGCACTCCCACCGCACCCTGACCTCGGGTTCCGCCTAACCCTGCGCATCCCGGCCATGCCTGGGGCGGAATATGCTTCGCCCGAGGTCTTCAACGCGCTCTGGTTGGAAATGGATTCGGTCGCGCGAAGCGAGTCCTCGGCCGCTGGCGGGTTGAAGCCGTGGCTGGCGCGGATCAATCCGGCCCTGCATCTGCTGGGAAAAGTCACTTTCCATCTGGCCGAGAACAAGCGTTCTCCTGAGACGCCCTTTGCGTTCATGGCCACCTACACGCACCGGCTTTCGGCGCATGAAAAACCCGTCCACCTTCCGCTGGCCCGCGCGCTCCAGCAATATGCCGGTGACAAAAACGAGGCCGGACTCCGGTCGTTGCTGGAACCGGTGCGCCAGGCGGCTGAACGTAGCGCTTGGGCTCAAGAGTTGCTTGAAAGCCGCCGTCTGTTTCAACCGCAAGCGTGGACGCCCCCCCAGGCTTATGCCTTCCTCCGCGAAGTGCCCGAGCTCGAATCGTGCGGCATCATCACGCGCATCCCCAATTGGTGGAGGAACGGCCGAGGCACGCGTCCCAAGGTGAGCGTGCGTCTTGGCAACCAGGCGTCAGCCGGTCTCGGCGTCGCAAGCCTGCTCAACTTTTCCGTGGAATCCACGCTCGACGGCGAGCCGCTGACTCCCGAGGAATGGCGGTCGCTCTTGAGTGCGGACTCCGGCCTTGTCTTGTTGCGAGGCCAATGGGTTGAGGCGGATCGCGACAAACTCCAAAGCGTGCTCCAGCATTGGGAGCAGGTGCAGGCGGGCGCGGCGGGCGACGGCGTCTCCTTCATCGAAGCCATGCGGCTGCTGGCGGGCGTCAAACTCGGCTCGACCGTCGCAGACGGCGAAGAAGAAGCTGTCGCGGACTGGAGCGAGGTCGTCGCTGGAGGCTGGTTGCGCGAAACCCTCGACCGGTTGCGCGACCCCGACACGGCCGTCGACTTCGACCCAAACCAGCATCTCAACGCGCGACTTCGTCCGTATCAGGAAACCGGGGTCAAATGGCTTTGGTTCCTGCAGCGCCTCGGTTTGGGCGCTTGTTTGGCGGACGACATGGGTTTAGGTAAGACCATCCAGGTCATCGCGTTGTTGTTGCGCCTAAAGCATGGATCAA
>CANLCA010000235.1 GCA_947487925.1 Verrucomicrobiales bacterium
CAGAGCTGTTCTGGAGAAGCTCAGCAATGCCTTGCGTTACGTGGGCGAGACCGGGAAAGCGGCCCAGGTGAAGGCGCTTGTCAACATGGTGATGAACATCAACACGGCAGGCCTGGCGGAAGGCCTTGGGCTCGGGGCTGCTCTAGGACTGGACCTAGCCATGCTACGGGAAATATTTTCCCAAACCGGAGCGAATTCGCGCGTGTTGCAGACCGATGGAGAGGATATGCAGAAACGCGATCATTCCTGTTTCTTTTCGGCGGCGCATGCCGCCAAGGATTCCGGCATCAGCCTCGACCTGGCAAAGCAGTCAAAGCTGAAGTTGCCTTTGGCTACGGCGACCAAAAAGCAGTTTGATTTGATGATTAAGTTGGGTTTGGGAGAGCTGGACAAATCCGGGGTGGCCGAGCTGACTTTCCCAGGTCGCGCACTGCACAAGGCCAAGAAAAAATGATGCGGGTGAAACACGCCTCAATTCATCGTTGGAGCGGCACCGGGTTGGCCAGCGTGGAGGATGTGTTGGTGGAGGAGGAGCCACTTGAAATAAGGGTCCGGGGAGCGGCCGTCACAGTGACGATGCGGACACCAGGGCACGATGCCGAGCTTGCCGCAGGATTTCTTCTCTCCGAGGGGATAATTCGACACCGGACCGATGTGGTAGAAATCGCTTGTTGCGGGAGCACAGAAGTTGCCGCCCGAGAAAATGTGCTCAACGTGTTCCTGTCGCCAGAGGTTTGTTTTGATGGACCCAAAGCAGGTCGGTTGCAACTCACGACATCGAGTTGTGGGCTCTGTGGCAAAGCATCGATCGAGTCGATTCATCAGCGATTTCCTCCGATGGAGGACGGTGGTGGTGGAAGCGTTTCCATCCCCAAGCTGCTCGGGTTCCCGGACAAGCTTCGGCAACGCCAAGCCTCTTTCGAGCGCACTGGGGGATTGCACGCGGCAGGTCTGTTTTCCTTTGGAGGGAGGCGGGTTGTGGTGCGGGAGGACATTGGCCGGCACAACGCGGTGGACAAGGTCTTGGGCTACGGATTCTTGAATGGGAGGCTGCCTCTGAAGAACTCCGTGTTAATGGTGAGCGGACGCGTGAGTTTCGAGATCATGCAGAAAGCGCTTGCCGCGCGGATCCCGTTGGTGGCGGCCGTGTCCGCGCCCTCGAGTCTGGCGGTGGAATTCGCGCATGAAAGTGGCCAGACGCTGGTGGGTTTTCTAAGGAACGGCAGCTTCAATGTCTACACCCACCCTCGGAGGATTGCCAGCGGTTGAAGAGAAGACAATTCAGGTTTTCACGGGTTCGATGCGCACAGCGCAGACCTTTAATTCAGCGGTGTGCGTGGTCGGATCATAGCCGGAACCGGTGAGGTTGTTGACAGCCACATCGGCGAAGCTGAAACTCGTGAAGACCGTCCCACGAGGCGAGCGCACTGTCCCGCGGACTTTCATCTGCACCGATCCTCGCCGGCTGCTAATAGACACCCAGTCCCCGTCGCGTAAACCCCAGTGCACCAAGTCATCGGGGTTTACCTCCAGGCTCTCTTCAGACAACAAATAGTCCATGCCGCTGGCGCGGCCCGTCTGGGTGCGCGTGTGATAACTCTGCAATCGCCTTCCCGTTGTCAGCCAAACCGGGAAACGTTCATCAATGACTTCTGCAGGATCGCGATAGCCCAGTATTTGAAATTTTCCACGGCCATTGGTGAACGCGCCCACATGGAGGATCGGCGTACCGGGATGATCTTTTGTCGGCACGGGCCAGCTCAAACTCTCGCTGGAGACTCGTTCCCAATCCAGACCTCCATAGGTCGGCGAAAGCGAGCATAGCTCGTTGAATACGTCCGCCGCCGACGAGTAATCGAAACCGGGGATGTCCAACCGCTGCGCTATCTGGGCGATGATCCACCAGTCAGGCCGAGCCACGCCGGGCGGGGCCACGGCGGCTCGCAAACGTTGAACGCGTCGCTCCGTGTTGCACACCACGCCGTCCGTTTCAGCCCAACCCGTGGCGGGCAGGACAAGGTGTGCGAGCTTGGCGGTTTCGGTGAGAAACAAATCAATGACCACCAAGTGGTCGAGGCTCCTCAAGGCGTGCTCGCAATGGATCCTGTCGGGGTCGGACACCACGGTGTTTTCTCCGTCAATGAGCATCGCATGGAGCGATTTTCCGCATTCGAGGAACGCCGTCACTTTCGTCATCGCTTCACCGAGATCGAGATCTGGTCGCTGGTAGGCCTGAGCGAACTTGTCGCGAGCAGCAGCGTCGGTGATAGGAAGGCTGCCGGGATAAACAAAAGTCTCCGCACCACAATCGCCGCAGCCTTGGATGTTGTTCTGTCCCCGCATCGGGTTGATGCCGGCGCCTTCGACGCCAAGATTTCCCGTCATCAAAGCCAGATTGCAGAGGCTTTGAACGTTGTCCACGCCGCAGATGTGCTCCGTGATGCCGAGCGTGTAATAGATGGCGCTCGGTTTCCCCCCGCCATACCAAAGTGCCGCCTGCTCGATGTCCTCCGCGGGCACCTCGCAGATGGCTGCGGCCCACCGCGGTGTGAATCCTTTGAGGTGTCGTTGAAATTCCTCCCAACCCTCGGTGCGCTGCTCGATGAACGCCCTGTCCATCAACCCTTCGCGTTCGATCACATGCGCCATCGCCAGCAGCAGCGCCACATCGCTGCCAAGCCGTATCGGAAGATAAACGTCGGCAAGTTCAGCCAGTTTGATGCGGCGTGGGTCCGCAACGATGAGCTTCGCCCCCCGTGCCATGGCTTTCTTCAGGCCGGTCGCAGCCACGGGATGGCACTCGGTCATGTTCGTGCCAATGCAGAAAATCACGTCCGGTTTCGCCATATCCGCGAGCGGATTGGACATGGCTCCCCTGCCGATTGTGGCCGCCAGACCGACGACCGTGGGACTATGTCAAGCACGACTACAGTTATCGACGTAATGCGTGCCAAAACCTGCACGAACGAACTTCTGCATGGAATACGCTGCCTCATGCGGTGCGCGGCCCGAAGCAATGCCGTAAACACTGCGCCGGCCGTGCTTTTCCAGCGAGCGTCGAAATCCTTGGGCGGCAAATTCCAGCGCTTCCTCCCACCCGATCTCCTTGAAACTGCCATCCGATTGGCGCAACAAAGGGGTCTTCAGCCGGTCGTTGTGCTGGACGAAATCGAAAGCAAACTGGCCCTTAATGCAAAGCGCTCCCTGGTTGGCCGGGCCATCCATTGCGGGCTGAACACCGACCATGCGATCGCCTTTCGTCATGATGTCTACCGAGCAACCAACCCCGCAGTAAGGGCAGATTGTCCGGGTCTTCTCGATCTCGCCGGGGAGATCTGCCGAACGCAACGCCTTCTTGTCCGCAAGGGCGCCCGTCGGGCAAGTCTGCACGCATTGGCCACAAAAAGTGCATGCTGAATCCCTGAGGTCCGCGTTGAACTCGGTCGTGATTTGTGTCGAGAACCCGCGATTCATGACGCTGATGGCGTAGTCACCCTCCTGCTCGGCACAAACGCGCACACATCGGTAGCAAGAGATGCAGAGGTCATAGTCCCTGAGGATGAAGGGATTCAGATCCGTTTTGTTGCTTTTTCCGGAGTGCTTTCCTTGGAACCGCCCCGTGCGGGCGCCGTAGCGATTGACAAGTGTTGACAGTTCCTGCGACGCGAAGCCGCGCAACGGGTTCACCTCAACCTCACGGTTTTCCGACACCACCAACTCCAGCAGCGTCTTGCGAAATTTTTCCACCGAAGGCGTTGCCGTGCTGACGACCATTCCTTGTAGGGCCTTAGTGGTGCAAGAAGCGACAGGGGCCTTCATGCCCTGGACCTCCACGATGCAGAGGCGACAGGCGCCGAATGCCTCTAACCTTGGGTCATAGCACAGGGTTGGGACGGGGGCTAGGTGACGCCGCGCGACCTCGTAGAGAGTCTCGCCCGGAGAAAAGGGAACCTCGAGACCGTCGAGGGTCATCGTCTGCTTTCGCTCTGTCGCTTTCGTAGTCATCGTCTCTCCATCAACCCTCGTGCTACGTGACGTTTTACGGCCTCGGGGAACAATTGTAAAAGGCTATCGGTGACAAATGGAGCAGCCATGCCGAGGCCGCACGCGCTGGTGGAGCGCATCGCGGCGCCTATGTCCCGAACCTCTTCGGTCCACGCGCTCAGCTCCTGAGGCCCCGTGCTTCCTTGAAGTCGCTCTGCCAGCCTTTGGGTGCCAATGCGGCAGGGGAAACATTTTCCGCAGGATTCGTGCGCGAAAAATTCCATGGCGTCGCGCGCCGCCCGAACCATGTCGCGAGTGTCGTCGAAGACGATGATCCCGCCCGCGCCGAGGAATGACCCTTTACTGCGTATGCTGGGTTCGTCCAGCGTGACTTCCATCAGGGTGCTCCCGGCGAGAAATCCGCCGCTTAACCCGGCCATCGTAACTGCCTGGATGCCCCGGCCTGCCAGGGGGCCTCCCGCCCAGTCGAAGAGCAGTGTTTTCAAGGGCAGGCCGATGGGCACCTCGTAGTTGCCGGGCTTCTGTATGTCACCTGAAAGGCTGATGAGCTTCGTGCCCGCATGCCCGTTGAGACCCAATCCCCGATACCACGCGGCTCCTTGACGCAGTATGTGAGGCACCGAAGCCAGCGTTTCCACGTTATTGACAGCGGTGGGAAGGTCCTCGAAACCATGCGTCACAGGGAAAGGAGGCTTATTGCGAGGGAACGGATGTTTTCCTTCGAGGCTGTTGAGGAGCGATCCTTCTTCTCCGCAAATGTAGGCGCCCGCCCCGCGCCTGAGGTGGATCTCAAAACTGAATTGACCGCCCAGAATATGTCGTCCCAGCCAACCGTCGGCCTGCGCCTCACCGATAGCACGTTCCAGTGTGAGGAACGTCTCCGGATATTCGTAGCGTAGGTAAATGAAACCGCGCTCAGCGCCGGTGGCGTAGCCGGCGAGAACCATTCCCTCAATCAACGTGTGGGGATCGTGATCCATGATCGCGCGATCCTTGAAGCAGCCTGGTTCGCCCTCGTCGGCATTGCACACGATGCTTTTGGGGAGGCCCGGCGCGTCCGCGACCGCTTTCCACTTAGCGCCGGTGGGAAACCCCGCTCCGCCGCGTCCCGCGAGTTTGCTCTCAGCGATGATGCCGACGACCTGCTCGGGAGTCATGGAGCGTAGCGCTTTCGCGAGTGCCTCATAACCAGCGGTCCGCCGATACCCGGCAAGGGTCGAGCGGTCCGGCTCACGAATGGGCGCAAAAATACACTCCTCACACCCGCCAGGATTCGGCGCTGGGAGAGGGGAGGACTTCGCACGCAGGCTCTCGGGCGAGAGGCCGACAAGGGTTTGGTTGCCGCGCAGCACCGGCACGGGCTCGTCACAGCGTCCGGCACAGGGCATCGGTGTCGCGCCCAGCGGTTTCAGAGCCTCCAACAGCTCTCTGCCGCCGCGCAGGCAGCAGACGTTTCCCGTGCACACGCGCAGTGCATGAGCCGACGGTTCGAGGGAAAAATGATGGTAAAATGTGATGGTACCGTAGAGGTCGGCTATCGGGATTTTCAGCGCCTTCGATACCACTTCCAGTGTCTCTCGGGACAGGAAACCATCCCGGTCTTGGAAAGCGTGCAACACTCCGAGAAGGGGTGC
>CANLCA010000236.1 GCA_947487925.1 Verrucomicrobiales bacterium
TCACTAACCGCACCGCGTAGTCCACCACGTTCGGCGCGGCGGGCACGGCGGCGATGGCCTCCCTGAAATCCAATATCTCCTCGCGGGTCAGCACCGGTTCCAGCTTCGACAACGGCTCGAAGGAATGTTGCGCTACCAGCCTGCGCTCGTTCTCGATGGAAGGGTAGTCGATGAGCAATTGAAATAGGAACCTGTCGAGCTGCGCTTCGGGAAGCGGGTAGGTTCCTTCCTGTTCGATGGGATTTTGCGTCGCCAGCACCACGAAGGGTTCCTCGAGGGAATAGGTCTTTCCCGCGATGGTGACCGTCTTTTCCTGCATCGCCTCCAGGAGCGCCGCCTGGGTCTTCGGAGGCGTCCGGTTGATTTCGTCCGCGAGCAGGACTTGTGTGAAAATGGGTCCCGACTTAAAGACGAATTGTCGGCGACCGGTCCCGAGTTCTTCCTCGATGATCTCGGTTCCCGTGATGTCGCTCGGCATGAGGTCGGGCGTGAACTGAACCCTGGAAAACTTGAGATCAATCGCGCGCGAAAAACAATGAACCAGAAGAGTCTTGGCGAGGCCCGGCATCCCCACGAGCAGGCAATGTCCGCGGGCAAACAACGCCAACAAAATCGCTTCTACATTCTCTTCGTGACCGACCACCACCTTGCCGATCTCAGATTTCAAGGCGGCGACCTTCTCTGGAAGCGACTCCAGCAATCGCGCGCTGCTTTGGGCGGACCTCGCTGTCGCGCTCTCTGGGCGGAGATTCCTGGGTGTCATGCTGTTAAGGGGCGGTCATTCCATTGCCTGGAGCGATTCGTCTCGGGTTACTGATAGGAATTCCCGATTTTGAGACTTGGAGCGACCCTAACGGTTCCGTGGCGTCGCCGCAATGTTTTCGTCGACGCGTATTCGTCGATACTGCTTGAGTGTTGCCGCTTTCATATTGAGAGAGGGTCCCGGCTCAGGCACGGCGGGCAGAGGACGGTCGAATGTCAACCCAGGCGCGAACGCAGGGGTTGCCTACAGGCAGAATTGTGACGCAGTTTACTCTGCCTACGCACTTCAGAACTTCCACATCAAATCAATCATGAAATGCTGTCCATGACTCTCGGAACCTAGTGGGAGCGGACTGACGAGTTCCGTCAGGTAATAAGTCAGCGACCTCCGGCAAAGCCGGAGGCTTGAAATGGCGTGATCCGCTCAAAGCGGTTTATTGTTGTCGTGAGGCGCTCAAAGCGCCGACATCTCCATTTGTTCGAGGCGTTTGTCTTCCTTCTCTTGGAGGGTTTCCCGTTGGACTAAAGTCACATCTCTTTCTGTAAAGCCACTAATCTCGCTGAGCTGTGACACTGTGATGCACCAGATGGGGGTGAAATGCGACAGTTCACGGCCTATTTGGTCTGGAGAGAAGGTAAAGGTCCAAGCAGCGTCACCATATTGTAACCTGTCTGTCATCTGTGCTCAATCTGGCTCGGGCAGTGTTTGAAGATGGTTTTTGCTCGCGCAGGACTAATATTATTGGCGCTTTTGATTGGGGGGGCGTCTCTCCACGGCCAAAGCCCTTTGACCCAAGCACGCTCGACGCTGGAGAAGTGGGTTGAGACTCGCCAGTTGATCTCCAAGACCCAGAGTGATTGGCAATCAGACAAGGAATTGCTGGAGCAGAGCGTGGCCCTTTTGGAACGTGAGCTCAAGTCGGTCCAGGAACAGTCGACCAGGGTTGGCACCAACAGCGTTCAGGTGGAGAAGGAGCGGATGTTGGCCGAATCGTTGCTCAAGTCGTCCACCGAAAGTCTCGATCGAGCCCGCGCATTCGCGTCCGAATTTGAGGGGCAAATCACCAAACTGGTTCCCCAGCTTCCGGTGCCGCTCCAGGAATTGCTGAAGCCCTTTCTGGTTCGAGTTCCAGCGAATCCCGACACCACCAAAATGCCCACCACAGAGCGCGTCCAGGTCGTTGTAGGAATCCTGAATGAGTTGGACAAGTTTAACAACGCAGTCACGCTCTTTAGCGAGAAACGGAAAAATGCCAAGGGGGAAGAAGTTGCGGTCGAAACCGTGTATGTAGGCTTGGGGGCTGCCTACTTTGTCAACGACTCCGGGGATTATTCCGGGACAGGATCACCAGGGCCGAAGGGTTGGGAATGGACTTTCAAGCCGGAGATCTCAGCGGCTGTCAGGCAGGTCATTCGCATTTATCGGAACGAGATGCCCGCCCAATTCATTGCCCTCCCAGTAAGCATCAAATGAGCTCCTTCAACCATCCCCTATCCCTGAAGCCACTTCGAATCCCACAGCTGATCTGCACAGCCGTGGTGGCCCTTCCACTTTGGTTGCTCGGCCAGGATTTGGAAGGGCTGAACGCCGGAGCGTCCAATGATCTTCAACGGGCGTTCATGGATTTATCGAAACTGCGGCAGGACATCGACACTGAGCGGCTTCCCTTGGCCCGACAAATCACGGATCTGGAGCAGCGCTTGGCTGACCAGCGGATCGATTTCGCCAAACGACAACGGCTCCAAGAGAACCAACTGGTCGAGCTCAACGCTCTCAAATCCGAGGCCAGACAGCGAGGCGAAGAGGTCAAATACGTCGACTCCCTCTTGAGTGAATACGGGCGCGCTTTTCGCTCCCGCCTTAACTTCGTGGAGGAACCGCTTTACAGCGCGTTGTTTGATTCGATCGAAAAGGCTGTGGCGTCGGCAGACTCGGCGCCCGCGGAGCGGTTCACCTCCCGATCTGCGCTGCTGACGACGGCGTTAAAGCGAACGGAAAGCGTTTTGGGTGGGGAAATCATTGAAGGCAAAGCGCTGGACAAGACAGGACGAGTTGTGCCCGGAAAAGTCGCGTTGGTGGGTCCTGTGGCGATGTTTGCCGCCACCCCTGATGGTCCAGCTGGCCTGCTGCAGCAGGAACTGAACAAGATGGATCCCACCATCGCCAAGCTCGACGCAGCGATCGAGTCAGCCAGCCGGTCCCTTGTCAGTTCCAAATCGGGCAACCTCGTGCTGGACGCCACGCTTGGAAATGCCTCAAAGCTGGCCGCGTTGGAGGAATCGATGTTCGAAAAACTGGAAAAGGGCGGCATCGTCATGATTCCATTGGTGGGACTTGGTGTGGCCGCGGTTCTGGTCGCCCTTTACAAATGGCTCCAGCTCTCCCGTGTGCGACTCGCCACTGACATGGACCTTCAAATGGTCCTCAAGCATATTGAATCGAAAGAGAATGAAAAGGCGTTGCACCATGCCCGAACCATCCCTGGCCTAGTCGGCGATCTTCTGTCCACCGCGGTCGAGCATGTGGATGAAAAAAGGGAGTATATCGAGGAAATCCTCTACGAAAAAATGCTCGGAGCTCGCACGAAGCTGGAGCGAGGTCTTCCATTCCTCGCCCTGGCGGCCACCACGGGTCCGCTCATGGGCTTGCTGGGCACGGTCACTGGAATGATCGCCACGTTCAAGATCATCTCAAGCTTTGGCGGCGGCGATCCAAAGATGCTCGCGGCAGGCATCTCTGAAGCCCTCATCTGTACCGCGACGGGAATGGCCGTGGCGATCCCGGCGCTCTTGTTTCACGCATTCCTGAGCCGACGAGCCAAATCCATCATCGGCAGCATGGAGCAAACGGCGGTGGGCTTCGTGAACGGAGTTCCGCAATCGGAACCCAACCCATTCTATTCCTGACCCTGGCACCCTCCCTACCAATCACTCTATGAACGCGCTGTTTCATGAAATGTGGCACACATGGTCCAACGGCGGCGAGGTGATGCTCGCCATGGCCCTTCTTTCCGTGGTCATGTTTGGAACCGCAATCCACCTGCTGAGCTCGCTCAAATATCGTGGAATCGTCGGAGCCTCAGATGTCGTCTTGAAAACCTGGGTGGCCGAGCCTGCACAAGCCCCCTCACGCATCAGCGAACTGATTCGCTACACACAGGATAGCGTGCGATCGCTCGGTGATATTGAGGGCCGTTTCCGTGAGGTTGAAGCCACGAAGGTGACCAAAGTGGACCGGCACCTGGCCTTCTTGAACGTGCTTGTCATCTCCGCTCCGCTCTTCGGGCTACTGGGCACGGTGCTCGGGATGTTGCTGACGTTCAAGGCCATCGGGGTCGGAGGAAGTTCGACCTCGGATGTCATCGCCAAAGGCATCAGCGAAGCGCTTGTCGCCACGCAAACAGGAATGATGCTAGCGATTCCCGGGCTGGTCATGGCCACCATGGCCAAGCGTCGCCGCCACGAATATGTCGCTTTCTTGGCCCGACTCGAAGGGATTACTCTCCGCCACTTCCGTCCTCAATTCCGGGGAATGACCCGCTTTTTTAGGCGTGAAGATCTCGGGACTGTGGAGGCAGGCAGCGAGACCCAAAAAACGGTGTTTTCATGAGATTTCGACGCACACTCGCCGAGCCTGAAGAGCCGATTGAGCTGAATTTGATTCCGCTCATCGACATCATCATGTTCCTCTTGATCTTCTTTGTTTCAACCACGAGCTTCATCGATGAACCAGGAGTCAAGGTGGACAAGCCGGCAGCGGCTAGTGCGAGTCAGATGGAAAAAAACAGCATCATTTTTGCCGTGACTCCCGATGGTAAGATAGCATACGGCGGCAAGGAGATTGGACTGGGCGGGGTGCGTCCAACGGTCAAACGCCTCTGCGCAAAGGAGGCCCTGCCGGTCGTCATCCAGGCCGACGAGAATTCTCGCTCCGGAATGGTCATCCGTGTCATCGACGAAGCCAAACTGGGTGGCGCCAAGGATGTGAGCCTCGCGACAAGCAGAGGTTGAGGGATGTCCAAGAAGTCCGGGAATGCGAAAGGTTTACCAGAACGAGAGCAACACCAGTGGAATGCTGGCGGCCATCACCTTTTCTGTCGCTTTCACAGCCTTGTTGTTCGGAATTATTCCTTTTGCTCACCGCATTAACAAGCCAGAGCAAACCTTGGAATTGCGAAAGACGAGCTCAGTGGATTTACCACCCCCGATCGAGGAAACTCAGACCCCGCAAGTAGAACAGCAAAAGCCTCTCGACTCCGCGGCTGAACCCCAACTCGCTGAGACGCCACAATCGATTCCTTTGAGTGCCGATCTGGAAGTGGCCATGGGTGCTGGCGGGGCTCTTGCTGGATTTGGCGAGGTTCATGCCGCGACTTCCGCAGCCGCGCAAGAGGAGGCTTTCGACGTGGCGGACTTGGAAAAGCGACCGGAGGCCATCTCCCAGGTCGCCCCCACCTATCCCCAGGAACTCCGCAAGGCGAAGATCGAAGGGATGGTCACGATCCTTTTTGTCTTGGACGAAAAAGGGCGAGTCGAGGAACCGCGGGTGGAGAACGCGTCACGCCCCGAATTTGAGAAACCGGCTCTGGAGGCAATCCGGAAGTGGCGGTTCAGCCCGGGGCTCAAGGACGGCCAGCCTGTGCGAACCTATATCCGCATTCCGATGCGGTTTCGAGTCGCATCGAGCTGATGAGACTCTGTTCGAAAGCCGAAGACAGCCTCTTTAAGCCATCCTAAAACTCCAGGTTCCCGCAGGAAATCCCCAAGACGTTTATGCAACAATACCTGAAACTGATCGGCATCCTGACATGGGGATTGTGCCTCGCGCAGGACCTCATGGCGGCCTCGCCTGGCAAGCGGGCCA
>CANLCA010000237.1 GCA_947487925.1 Verrucomicrobiales bacterium
GCCGGAGGCACCCGAGCTCGTTGCGTCTGCGGCGTCCACGAGGGCGATGGTGCTCGGATGGCTTGGTGCTCGCGCTGTGGCTCCATCCCCCATTTCGGCTTCTTCCATGACACCAACCAGAAGAGGGTTAGGGTGAGAGGATTCCTCGGCAGGCATCGGGCAAGCGTGGGCACGAAGACTGTTTGTGGCGATCCGAGCCATCTCGTTCAGGCTGACGAGCGGCACTTGCATCCTCTCGTGGTGATTCCAAAAACCTTGGGCGATGCGGATTGCCTCGTGCTCGGCAAGCGCCGGATCGTTGTCAGTCACCACGAAACAATAGGTTTGCAGGGCTGGCACGTCGGTGAACGGGTTGCCGATGAACATCCCTGTCGAAAGTCCGCCGGGACTGTTTTCGACCGCCAATGCGGCTCGGATGGATTGACCGAACAGCCCTGTGGAAGTAATGAGTTCATCGCCCCGCACCAGCGCCGGAATCGCAACCTTTGCCGTGACAGGCCGGACGCCACCCGCGAGCAAACGCAAAAGGAGTCTCGCGGCGCGCTGGCCGGTTTCGTAAAAGTCCACGTGCGGATAGGTGTGGTAAGACACGATCGCGTCGCTATGCTCCAGCATCCTGTCCGTGAGAATCCCATGCAGGTCCAAGGATAGAACGATGGGGATATCTTCACCCAGGATCTTTCTGGTCTCGACCAAAAGGTGACCCTCAGGATCAGGTTCGTCTTCGCTCGCCATCGCGCCGTGCATGCAGAAGTAAACGCCGTCCACTGGCGGTGCTTCGCGGATGCTGGCAAGGAATTCCTCGGCGATTCTTCGCCAGGCCGGCGCCGCCAAGGTGCCACCGGAGGTGATGAAGAAAGCACTGTAGGTCGGGAAAAGTTCCAACTCCGGCGCTGCTTCGAACACATCCAAGGCTCCGCCCACCTCGTTGCGCACGGTTCGATGGTAACGGATGAACTCATCGCCACGGCGCACGGCGAAATCATCATATTGGCTGAGATGAGGGTTGAATGTCGAAACCTCCTGTTTGCATTCCGCGATCAAAATCTTTGGCATAATTGAACTGGGCAGGTCATGAGGGGGCATTGGCGTTCAGTGGATGCGTTGGTAATCGCGCTTGAAAAGGAATCGGATGCACAGGAGTAGCAAGATCGCCCCGACAAGATAGACCAGCGCGGTGCCGCTGAGGAGCCGTTCGATGCCGACTGTTTTCTTCCACATGCCACCGAGGAGCGGTGCGAAGCCTGACACGACAGCTCCGAAGAGGTTGAGCACGCCGACGGCGGAGGCGCGGGTATCGGCTGGCACGACCTCAAACGCGGACGGAAAGATATTCGCCATGAAAAAGCCGCTGAAGAGGCCAAAGCCCATGGCGGCCATGCGCGTTGCGGCGAGCGATTCGACGCTGCCGAGCGCGTGCAGGCAGGGTGCGCAGAGCAGCAGGCTTGCCGCAAGCAACCAAAGCCGCGCCGCTTTGGTGCGGTGATACATCCAGTCGGCGAGCATCCCGCCGCCCACCATGCCAAACAGCGTGGCGCCCTGCAGAAACACGGTTGCATTGAAGGCTGAATCGGCAAGGTTAAGCCTGAATTTCTCATGTAGAAAAGTTGGCAACCATCCATAGAGCAGCCAAAGGCCGAAGACAAACATGGGGAACACGGCACACAGGACGAGGAATGTGGGCGTCTCGGCAAGCTCGGCCACCGCCAGCTTGGCGCCCGATTTTTTGGTTTCAACTGAGGATTCCTCGTTCACGCCTCGGAGGAATTTCGAATAGGGCAGGGCATAAAGCAAACCGATCGCTCCCAGCACAAAAAACGCCTCACGCCAACGTCCCTGCTGCGCCATCCAACCGCCGAACCAACCGCCTCCCACGGTGCCTGCGATTTGTGCGGTGGTGAGGGCGGCGATGGCGAGAGAGCGTTTTGCGGGCGCGTGGGCGTTGGCTGTGAGGGCGATGGCCGATGGCATGAAAAGTGATTCGGACACCCCCATCGCGGCCCGCAGGGCTAGGAGGACCAGTGCCGACATTGCGAAGCCGGTGGCAAAGGTCACCAGGCTCCAAATCACGAGGCTGATCAAGACGAGGGAACGCTTGGAATGCTTGTCTCCGATCTGACCCGCTATCGGACAGCACAGCCCGTAAACCCACAGAAAGATCGAGCCGGTGAGGCCAAGTTGGAGATCGGTGAGGTTTAGCTCAGCCTTGAGCACCGGAAACATCGCGAACACGGCTTGGCGGTCGCAGTAGTTGAGAAAATAGGCGATCCACATCGAGGCCAGAAGACCCTTGGCGAGTCCCGGGGACTTTGGGCTGGTCAGCGGCGCAGTGTTGTTCAAAAGGGCGTCCTGGTTCGGGTTCGAGCGATGTTTCGCAAAACGGCCTCTCTGTGGTGCCTCTCAGACGCCCCTTGCGACCTGAAAGCGTCGGGACGCACAACGCCCAAATCCTTCAGTGGGTAGAGGGGATCTCCGATTCCTCCTGCTCTTGTTCCTAAATCGACCCCTCTTTGCTCGACCTGCGTGGAGACACCGAGCCGTGGCCGGAGAAAGAATGGGGAGAGGCGGTCGGTCAACAATTCAACCTTAAAACGGCAGTGGCCCATGGCGAATCTTCGTGAGGACATCGGGCGTTCAAGGCAAACAGAGCTTCTTGGGGTTGACCTCTTGCGCAATGACTGCGACGCAGTCGCCTTGTCGGGTCAGGCACGGGGCACGCATGGTGATGAGGTAGCCCGCGGTCTGTGCGACGATCGGTTCTGGGGGGCGGTCAGGGCGTTCGAGATGATGGATGAAACCGACTGTTTGGCCTCGTTTCACCTTCACACCGAGTTCGAGCCCAATTTCGAAAATGCCGGACTCCGGTGCGAGCAAATAATCCTCGCGATGCAACGCCTGGGTCAGGATCGTGGGTGACTGGCCAAGGCTGGCGCGTGTTCGTTCGAGACCCTTGAGGGCACCCACATGGATCAGGACATTGCGAAGGCCGTTTTGAGTGATGCGATGGACTCCAGCGGGAACGGCTTCGCCGCCTCCCATCTCGGTTGTCACCACGATCTTGCCTTGATTCTCCGCCTCAACTGGCAGAAGTCCGGTGCCGGCGATGTCGGCGTAGAGGAACGCGAAGTCGGCGTTCCAAGCGAGCATGGCGGCGAGCATTCGCGACCGTTGGTCGCGGTCGGCAACCAGATGCATAGTCGAGCACGGCACGAATTCCATGCTGCGACCGCCGGAGTGGATATCGATCACGACGTCGGCGAGCGGGAAGAGTACCGTGGTGAGAAAGTGGGCAATTTGGCTGGTGACGGATCCCTCGGGGTTGCCGGGGAACGCTCGGTTCAGGTTCATCCCGTCCAGCGGCGAGAGCCGCGTGGCAGCGATTGCCGCGGGAAAGTTCAAAGACGGGATGAGGAGAATCCTGCCCTTGACCCGCGCCGGGCTCAATTCACGAGCGAGCTTCATGATGGCAATCTGGCCCTGATACTCATCGCCGTGATTCCCGGCGAGGACAAGAACGGTCGGCCCCGGTCCTTGCGCGACAACCGTCATGGGGATGTAGACATTGGCCCAACCACCCAGGTTGTGAGAGTAGGGGACCTGCAGGTAACCTTGCTGTTTACCGGGTTTATCGAAATCAAGTGACGTGACGACCATAGTCCGAGAGATTTTCTCCAACCTTAAACACGGGGCCGCTGATGACAAGCTTTCGGAACAGCCCCGGAAACGGGTTGACTGGGGAGCCAGGGTTTTGTTCAACGCGGATCGATGGAAACTTAGCCCTCCAAAGGGTGGTTCACCATTGTCTCTCTCCTGATCTGATGAGGTTTTTTGGGCCACTCTGCAAAAAAGGTTTCTGCTTGTCTCGAATCACTGTGACAGCCATGGTCTTGACTCGCGGACAAGAAAAAATGTCGACCGGAAATGAGCCACGAAAAACAATCCCTTGATGCCCTACGGATCAATCGTGGCGGCGTCTCAAGCAGGGGTAGCAATCGGTGGCTGGTCTTGGCTGCTGTCGTCGTGGCCGCGGTTGGGCTGGCCGTCGCTTGGTGGTTCACAAGGGCGGTAGTTTTGGCTGTGCGCACCGTACCCGCGGTGGAGCTTAGCACCGGCAATTCACAGACCATGCTCAACGGCTCAGGCTATGTCACCGCGCGCCGGGAAGCCACGGTGTCCTCAAAGGTGACGGGGAAGGTGGTCGAGTTACTCATCGAAGAGGGATTCAAGGTGGAAGCCGGCCAAGTGTTGGCGAAGCTAGATGCTTCCAACGTCGCAGCCAACCTTGAGCTATCCAGAGCACAAGAGGAGTCCGCCCGCAAAAGTCTGGAGGAAACCAAGGCCAACCTCGAACTCGCCGAGCGAGAGCTGAAGCGAACAACCGAATTGGTTAACGGGAACGTCGCCAGCCGTTCGGATCTGGACCGTGCCGATGCAGGGGTGAAGGCTTTGCAGGCGCGATTGGACCGCCAGCGCGCTGATGTCGAGGTCGCCGGTCACGAAGTGGCGCTCTGGCGGCAGCAGCTTGAGGACATGGTGATCAGGGCTCCCTTTGCCGGCATTGTGACTTCGAAGAACGCGCAGCCGGGCGAGATGATTTCACCGATGTCCGCCGGGGGATTCACTCGAACCGGAATCTGCACGATCGTCGATATGAAATCTCTTGAAATAGAGGTGGATGTCAACGAGAGCTACATCAACCGCGTGGCCGCTGGTCAAACGGTGGTGGCCACCTTGGATGCCTATCCCGAATGGCGAATTCCTTCAAAGGTGATCGCGATTATTCCCACCGCCGATCGCCAGAAGGCAACGGTCAAGGTGCGGGTTGGCTTTGAGCAGGGCGATCCCAGGATCCTGCCCGAGATGGGTGTAAAAGTCGCTTTCCAGGGCAAGGATGACGCTCCGGTGGCCACTCGGGTGTTGACGGTCCCCAAAGCGGCCGTCCGCCGGCTCGATGGAAAGGATATCGTGTGGGTTGTGGCCAATCGCCGCACGGAGCGCCGAGCGGTCACGGTCTCTTCCACGAATGGAGACCAGGCCTCGATCGCTGCCGGACTCAGCGCTGGCGAGCGCGTGGTGGTCGAAGGTCCGGAGGATCTACGCGAAGGCAGCGCGGTGATTGAAAAGAAGTCATGATCTCGAGCAACGAAATACTGGTGCGAGTCCGCGAGGCGGATAAACTATTCCATCGAGGATCGGAAGAGATTCATGTCCTGACTGGATTGAACCTCGAAGTGCCCAAGGGCGAGTTTCTCGCTTTGATGGGGCCGTCGGGATCCGGCAAATCGACGCTCCTCAATCTGATCGGCGGACTTGATCGGGCCACGCGTGGCTCGGTGGAGATCGGCGGCGAACACATCGGGGAGATGTCTGATCGTCGGCTAGCCGCATGGAGGGCGCGCCATATTGGTCTGGTGTTTCAATTCTACAACCTGCTGCCGGTTCTGACCGCCGAACGGAACGTCGAACTGCCACTCCTGCTCACCCACTTGTCGAAGGCGGAACGACGCCAGCACGTTGAGGCGGCGCTCAAAGTGGTCGGCCTCTCGCATCGGGCCCGGCATTATCCGCGCACCCTCTCTGGTGGTGAACAGCAGCGGACCGGCATCGCCCGCGCAATCGTCACCGA
>CANLCA010000238.1 GCA_947487925.1 Verrucomicrobiales bacterium
GCCGGGTTGTGAACACGTTCAAAACATCGGTGTGGTGCTTGACTTCCCGCGGATGCATGTCGTCGTCGTCAGTGACCATGAAGGACACCTCGGCGCCCTCAGAACGCCCGATCCAGTTCCTTTGCATTTCCTTGAGGGAATGACTCCATTCGATGGTGTCCAGATCGTTGAGGAGCCTTTCGGCGTAGGCGGTGATTCGAAGCATCCACTGCCTCATGGATTTCCGTACGACTGGAAAACCGCCGACTTCGCTTTTGCCATCGATGACTTCCTCGTTTGCGAGCACCGTGCAGAGGTCCGGGCACCAGTTCACTGGGGCATCGGAGACGAACGCCAGCCGTTTGTTGTCACGGTGGGCTCGCTTTTCGTGGTCGGATTGGAGTTCCGGAGGGTATGGGAGAGTTTCGATGGGCTCGGCTTTTTGGGTGACCGGGTTGAACCAAGAATTGTACAGCTTGAGGAAAATCCATTGAGTCCACTTGAAGTAGCCTGGGTGAGTGGTGTCGACCTCGCGGCTCCAGTCATAGCTGAAGCCGAGGGATTGGATCTGGCGTTTGAAGTTTGCGATATTGGCTTCGGTCGTCACACGGGGGTGTTGGCCGGTTTTGATCGCGTATTGTTCGGCGGGAAGTCCAAAGGCGTCCCAGCCCATCGGGTGCAACACGTTAAATCCCACGGCGCGCTTGTAGCGGGCCAGAATATCGGTGGCGGTGTAACCCTCGGGGTGTCCGACATGCAACCCGGAACCCGAAGGATAGGGGAACATGTCGAGGATATAAAATTTTGGGGGCAGCGACGTGGTGGTTGAGGCTGCTGAACCCGCGTGGCGATGCGCGAACGGATGTTCCTCAGGGATCGCATCCCCAGGGTTCCAGGCCCGAAAAATCTGGTTCTCAACCCAGAACCGTTGCCACTTTGGCTCGATCAGATCAAAAGGATACTGTTTGCGGACGCTCGACATAGGGCGGGGATATTGGTCCAAGCAAAGAGTGTCGGCAACGTGTTTCAGGCATTTTTTCGAGCTCTCCAACCAGTCGGGAGTGAATGGAAGTTTCGTCTAACTCGTTCTTTGAAGGATGGTTTGGGGAAGCCCATGGGCCCCGTTGGACCCGTGCTTCGGAGTTGGAATCGCGGCGGCGCAAATCCAGACTCGACAGTAGTTTAGATATGGTTGTAGCCTCGGCCTCTGACTGTGGAATCGCCGTCTGAGACCACGCGTGGTGCGGAGTATGACAGAACCATCGAACTTTGGCCAGTGCCCCGAGGTGTCGGACGGGAAGCCTGCTGAGCAGGACGGGCCGGAGCCGTCGGGGCTGGCTCTGCCCGCTGCCGAGATGGTCCAAGATCGGGGGTGCCTGGCTGAGGATGATGAAGTCGCCCTGGAAGCTGCTGCTGAGGCGATGCGTGGGTTCCGCGAGCGGAGGGACTCCGAAGAGCCCACCCGCTCCAGGCAGCGGGGGAGCTATGAGGGGGACTCCGCTTACAAGCTTTACCTTAGGGAGATCGGCCAAGTGCCCTTGTTGACTCCCGCGCAGGAGGTGGAACTAGCCAAGAAAGTTCAGGCTGGAGACCTCGCGGCGAGGGAACTCATGATTAAGTCGAATTTACGGCTCGTCGTGAAGATCGCTCGGGATTATGAATCTTTTGGCCTGCCTTTGTTAGATTTGATCAATGAGGGAAACATTGGTCTGATGCGGGCGGTGGAGAAGTTTGATCCCGCCAAAGGAGGAAAGCTTTCGACTTACGCATCCCTGTGGATCAAGCAGTCGGTCAAGCGGGCGTTGGCGAACCAGTCCAAAACCATCCGGCTTCCGGTACATCTTGTTGGGAAGATCGCCAAGATTCGGATGACGACGGTGCAGTTGCAGGAAGTCTTCGGGCGTGAGCCGACGGACGAAGAATTGGGAGAGTCGGTGGGCATGTCGGCAGCCCGGGTTGGGCAGCTCAGGACCGCGGCGATCCGGCCAGCTTCTCTCGACGCGCCCATCGGGGAGGGGGACTCCGGGACGTTAAGTGACCTCGTTGAGGATGGCCGCGCCACCACGCCCTACGAGGATCTGGAGGCCAAAACGGTGACTCGGATGTTGGGGGAGTTGGTGAAGGACCTCAGTCCCCGGGAGTCCGCCGTATTGGGCTATCGTTTTGGCCTCGGAGGGGAGGATGAGAAAACCCTGGAAGAGGTGGGGGAGAAATTCCAAATCACGCGTGAGCGGGTCCGGCAGATTCAAAACGGTGCGCTTGAAAAACTGCGTCGGATGATTGAAAAAATCGAGACGGGAAAACGGTGAAGCAAACACTTGGGCTGATTGAAGTAGACACAATAGAATGAGCACGGACCTGATGGTTGGCATTGCGGAGTTGAAGGCGGCAGTGAGGAATGTGCCTAATTTTCCGAAGCCTGGAATTCAATTTAAGGACATCACTCCGGTGCTGGGGGACGCTCGCTTATTCGCCAGTTTGGTGCGGCACTTGACCTCGGGTTTCAAACGGGGGGACGTGGATGCCGTGGTGGGGATTGATGCGCGCGGATTCATTTTTGGCGCGGCGGCGGCGATGGAATTGAATACCGCGTTTGTTCCGATCCGAAAGAAGGGCAAACTGCCTTACGAGACTTACGAACAGAGTTATGATCTCGAGTATGGCTCGAGCACGATCGCCGTCCACACGGATGCAGTGAAGCCCGGGAGCCGGATTATCTTAATTGATGATTTGCTGGCGACGGGGGGGACCGCCGCTGCGGCGGTGGTCCTGTTAAAGCGCTTGGGCGCAGAGGTGCTGGACGTTGTTTTCTTTATCGAGCTCGCTTTCCTCAACGGCCGTGAAAAACTGCCGGGGGTGCCTGTCCGATCGCTTATCACCTACTGATCTGGTCCGTCCCGAGGGATCTTGTTCGAAACCATGGACCGTTCGCTGTTTCTCTTCGTCAACCAAAAGTTGCAGAATCCGGTCTTGGATCTTCTGATGCCGTGGTTGGCCTGGAACCCTCTTTTTATCCCAGCGTTGATTGTGGGATTAGGTTGGCTGATCTTCCGGGGCGGGAATCGAGGCCGGGTATGCGCGCTTCTGCTGGTTGTCATTGTGCCGTTGGCCGACGGATTTGTGATCAACCCGATTCGTAAGACAATCCAGCGCCCGCGACCTTATGTGACAATCTCCGAGGCGCGCACTTTGGGGGGGCGCACCTCAAGTTTTAGTTTACCCTCCTCGCATACCGCAAACTGGTTTGCTGGCGCAGTCGTTATTGGCGTGTTTTGGAGGCGATCGATGAAAGTGCTTCTGCCCACTGCGATGTTAGTAGGGTTTTCCCGCGTTTACAACGGAATGCATTACCCAGGGGATGTCTTGGTCGGCGGAGTGTTGGGGGCTTCGTGCGGCGCCGGCGGGGTGGCAATGGCGGCTTTTGCCTGGAGGAAGCTGACAAAGCGGTGGTTCCAGGACTGGTTTCAGCAGATGCCCTCCTTGCTATCGCCTCCCGAACACCCGCCGTTTCAATGGTTCGGTGAGCGGACATCCAGAACCCAGGCAGATCTGATCCACACGCGGCTTGCCTATTTGGTAATCGCGGTCCTGCTGCTGGTGCGGTGGTTGTATCTGGCCTCAGGCAAAATCGAATTAAGCGAGGATGAGGCTTATCAATGGCTTTGGTCCAAGCACCTGGACATTTCTTATTACAGCAAACCCCCCATGATCGCTTACGCCCAATTTTTGGGGACAAGCCTTTGGGGGGATACGATGTTCGGTGTTCGATTTTTATCCCCGTTGATTGGGGCGGGTGTCAGCCTGATGTTGTTCCGATTTTTGAGCGCCACAGTAGGGGCTAGAGCGGGGTTGTGGGCCGTCCTGATGACGTGCGCGATGCCGTTGTTGGCGGTGGGTTCGATTCTGATGACCATCGATCCGCTGTCGGTGTTGTTCTGGGCCGGCGCGATGGTCGCTGGATGGCAGGTCGTCCAAGGTCGAGGACCGCGATGGTGGAGCCTGATGGGTTTGTGCTGGGGGTTGGGGTTTCTGAGCAAGTACACGGCGCTATTTCAGGTGCTTTGCTGGGTGGGATTCTGCGCTCTTTGGAAGCCTGCCAGGCCATTGTTGCGATCCCGCGGGTTTGGATTGGCGCTTGGAGTGCTGGCGCTCTGCACGTTGCCGGTGCTTTATTGGAATGCCCATCATGGATGGATCACCGTGGTGCATCTCCATGCGCGCGCGGGCCTCGACAAGAGTTGGACGCCTAGCCTACGGTTTTTCTGGGATTTTGTTGGCAGCGAGCTGGGGCTGCTCAACCCGGTTTTTCTACTCGTGATGCTTTTTTCGTGGAAGGTCGCGTGGAGAGACAGGGGCCGTGATCCGTTCAAGCTCTTTTTGTTGGCGATGGGGGCGCCTGTGTTCCTGGGCTATTTCTTCTACACTTTTCGTGCTCGGGTTCAGCCTAACTGGATAGCCCCAGCGCTGCTGCCCATGATTTGCCTCGCCGTGACCTGCTTCGAGCCCGGATGGAGCGGATCAAAAAGATGGTTCAAACGGGTGGTTGTGGGAGCATTTTGGCTGGGGTTGGCGTGTGTCGTGTTGCTCCACGAAACGCGGTTGATTGGAAAAATCACAGGGCACCCCCTGCCGCCTGACATGGACCCCTTAAGGCGTGTTCGGGGATGGTCCGAAATGGCGGCGATCGTGAGCCGCGAGCGGGAAAAATTGTTGGCCGAGGGAAAGCCTGTGCTCGTACTCGGCGAGCATTACGGAACCACCTCGCTTTTGGCATTTTACATGGCCGAGGCAAGGCGCGCGCGCGCGGGCGATGGTTTTGTCTTTTTCCCAGTCGGGGCGGAGCCTGTGAACCAATTTTATTTTTGGCCTGGATATCGCCAAAAAACCGGGGCCAACGCGCTGTTTGTGCAACAGGTTCGTGAGCCCAACAAAGTCCCAGAACTGGTTGAGAAACAGTTTGATTCGATAACCGACTTGGGACTTCACCCAGTGATGTATCGGGGTCGAGTCCACAGGCATGTGCAGATTTTTGCCTGCAGGGGACTTAAACCATTGTGAGTGGGAACATCTGGAGCCCCAGCGGATCCCGGTCATGAACTCGAGGGAATTTGTCGTTGAAGAATTCGATCTCGACGCGACGTTGGGGTCGGGGCAGGCATTTCGTTGGTGGAGGGAAGGGAGCTCTTGGACAGGGGTCGTTGGAAGCCATTGGGTGAGCCTTTCACAGGCCTCTCACTCAGGTGTGCTCCGGGTGAAAACTGCGCGGGCCTGTGAGGATTGGCAATGGCTCAGAACTTATCTCCAACTCGATTGCCAACTGGCTGACGTGCTAAACAGTTTCCCCAAAGATGACGTGCTGCTTGAAGCCGTCGGTCGATGGAGGGGGCTTCGGCTTCTGAGGCAGGACCCATGGGAGTGCCTGGCGACGTTCATTTTGTCGTCTACGAAACAAATCGTGCAAATCCAGCAGATCGTTTCGTTGTTGTGCTCGCGATTCGGGGAGGTGATTGCGAAGACCGACCAGGGGATGCCCGTTTTCGCTTTTCCCACCGCGGAGCGACTTGCGAGTGTAGGAGAAGGGGCATTGCGTGATTGTAAGATGGGTTTCCGAGCTCCGAATCTGCTGGGGTGCGCGAAGGC
>CANLCA010000239.1 GCA_947487925.1 Verrucomicrobiales bacterium
CCACCTCGACCTGCCTGGCGCCGACTCGGGCGTCAGCGTGATCCCTCATGATCCTGAGGCGTTCGCGAGGGCCTTGTATTCGGAGTTGCACGCTTGTGACGCACGAGGTGTGAGGACACTCGTCGTAGAAACCGTTCCGAACTCGCCACGATGGGAAGGGATTGCGGACCGCTTGCGGCGCGCCGCTTCCGGTTTTGAAAGAGGGCCCAGCGAATGAGGGCGGCCTTCAGCCGACGCGGATGACCTGGTTAGCAATGGCGAGCATGGGCTCCCGGTGGGTCACGAAAACCACCGTCCGCCCCGCCGCGTGCTGGCCAAGGCTTTGGATAACCATGTGTTCGCTTTCCTGGTCCAGCGCGCTTGTCGGCTCGTCCAGCAGGACGATCGGCGCGTTCTTCAGATAGGCCCGCGCGAGGTTGATCCGCTGCATCTCACCCGTGCTCAACCGGACTCCTCCATCCCCCAGGAGAGTGTCATACCCCTGCGGAAGCCGGTTGATAAACGACTCCGCGAAGGCCGCCCGGGCGGCAGTCTCGACTTCGGCCTGGGCTGCCTCGATCCGACCGTAGGCGATGTTTTCCCGAATGGTCCCTGGGAACAAAATCGTTTCCTGCGGAACGTAAGCTAGCAACCGCCGCCAATCCCGCAGCCGAAAGTCTCTCACGTCCACGCCATCCACAAGGATCCTGCCGCTGAGTGGATCCAAAAAGCGGTAGATCAAGTGCAGGAGCGTGGTTTTGCCCGCGCCGCTTGGGCCGATCAATGCCACCGTCTTCGCAGGTTCCAGCGTCGCTGTGAATCGATTCAGAACTGGGACTCCTTCTCGGTAGCAAAACCCGACCTCTTCAAACTGGATACGGCCTGGACCGGTCGTCAGAGCGTGGCCGGAGCGCATGCCGGCTACGCTCATCTCTGGACGCGAGTCATTCATGGAGGGTCGAGGGGTGCTAGTTAGTTGGATCACCTCGATGGAACGGGCAGTGGGGGAGTCCTGACTCGCGTCGTCGGAGGCATCCAGCAACTCGAACACCCGCGCCATACCCGCGCGGGCGTCCGAAAGACTTGCACCCACGTAAGAGAGTTGGTTCAGCGGCTCAAAAAGCTGGTTGGCATAAGCGAGGAAGACGAGCAGTCCACCGACCGATAGCGCACCTTGGGCTACTTGGATGGATCCCGCCCAGAGGATCAATGACAATCCAAGCCCGAACCCGAGCCCGATGAGAACGAGATATTGGAGCTCATAACGATGCTGGGTGAGCCGGGCATGAAACGCGGCGGAAACGCGGCCTGAAAAGCTGACCGCCTCGCGTTCCTCCTGCCCATAAGCTTGAACAACTAGAAGCGCTGATAACCGTTGCTGGATCACTGACGTAATTTCGCTGTCGGCCCGATGGCCTGCGTCGCTCAGTCGAGTCATCCCAGGCCCAAAATGCCGCATCACAACCACCAGGACTGGGGCGACCGCGAGCGTGGCGACGCTCAACCCGGGGTTCAGGCGTGCCATGACCCAGATCATGCCGCCCAAGGACGCACAAGCAGCCAGGGCCCCGAAGACACCTTTCTGCAGGAAAGTTTGGAACGCGTACACGTCCCACGAAGCCCGGTAGATCAAATCACCCAGGGCCGCTTTATGATGAGAGCGCATGGAACGTCGCAAGAGGGTTTCAAATAGCTGCTGTCGTGTGGACGCGAGCCCACGCAATCCCGACCGGATGACCAAGGCGTGCTGACCGTATTGGAGCAGGGCCTGGATACCGTGCAGAGCCAAAGAGACGAGGGCCAGCGCGGTGAGGGTTTCAGCTTGGTCCAGTCCGTTCGCAAGATGGCTGATCCATCGGGGCATTGGGGTGGACCCCAGGACGGAATCAATGATCAAAGCCAGAGGCCAGGGCTTGACCACTCCCGCGGCCGCGTTGGCGAACACGAGAAGAGCCGCGAGGGCCAAAGCCCCGCGCTCGCTCCGAAAGACTTGAAACGCACGTCCGTATGACATCACCAAAGTGTTTGACCTTGGACGCCTTAAAAATCCAGGCGCTTCATTGCAAATTATTTTGTTCTGGGTTTGAAATGCGGCTTTTGATCCGCCATGGTTGCGTTCATGGTGATGAACGAATACCTTGACGGCACCTCCGATTCGAACCCTGACGAAGCCCGGAAACTTGTCGATCCCTGCACGGTCGTCATCTTTGGCGCGAGCGGCGATTTGACGGTGCGCAAACTGATACCGGCTCTCTACCATCTTTTCTCGGAAACCCAGATGCCGTCCCCATTCCGGGTAGTGGGATTCGCGAGGCGTGAGAAGACTGACGACTCATGGAGGGCCGAACTGAAGGAGGGAGTACACGCATTTTCGCGGACGAAGACCGTGGACGAGGAAAAGTGGTCGACCTTTGCTGCCAACGTTCATTATTGCCAGGGGGACATCGAGGATGCTGAGGCCTACCAACGGTTGGCGGCCCAGCTGTCCGGCTTTGGTGACGAGCGGTTGCGGAGGAACCTCCTGTTTTATCTGGCCATTTCGCCGACCCAATTTGCGGCTGTTGTGGCTCATCTTGCCGACGCGAAGCTGTTGAGCAAGGGTCAGATGGATCCATTCTGGCAGCGGGTTGTGGTTGAAAAGCCATTCGGCCAGGATCTCGTTTCGGCGCAGAAATTGAATGGGGATCTGCTCCGATTTGTAGATGAAAGACAGATCTTCCGCATCGACCATTACCTGGGAAAGGAAACGGTCCAAAACATTTTAATCTTTCGATTTTCCAACGCGATTTTCGAGCAGCTTTGGAGCCGTCAGTCGGTCGATCACGTGCAGATTACCGTCAGCGAAAACCTCGGTGTGGGCGCTCGCGGTGGGTATTATGAAGAGGCGGGCGCCCTGCGTGACATGGTTCAAAATCACCTGCTCCAGGTGCTTTCCCTCGTCGCGATGGAACCCCCTGCGGCACTGGAGCCTGAATCGGTCCGCGACGAAAAGGTGAAGTTGCTCAAGTCCATCCAACCTTTGAAGCCAGCTGACATGGTGAAACAAGTGGTCCGAGGGCAGTATCTCGCCGGCGAGGTGGACGGGCAGACCCGTCCTGGATACAGGCGTGAACCCAAGGTGGATCCGCGGTCCAATGTGGAAACGTATGTCGCGCTCAAGCTCTTCATCGACAACTGGCGGTGGTCCGGAGTGCCTTTTTACTTGCGCACCGGAAAGAACTTGCCGTTGAGCGCGAGCGAGGTTCGCGTGCAATTCCGGCCGACTCCCAGCGTGCTCTTCGCGGCGCAGTTGGGAACAAAATTGGATGCCAACGCGATCACGTTGCGACTGCAACCGAACGAAGGCATCTCATTGCGGTTCAATGGAAAAATCCCGGGATCGACGATGCGGCTACGCCCGGTCCGCATGCATTTCGGCTATGATTCCGAGTTCGGCGCCTACACCCCTGAGGCCTACGAGCGCCTGCTTCTGGAGGCTATGGCGGGGGAGGCTACCTTGTTCATCCGGCGCGACGAGGTGGAAACCGCCTGGAAAATCGTCGACTCGATCCGTCGCTTCTGGGAAGGCCGTCCCTTGACCGAACGTGAGTTTTATCCCGCAGGTTTTTGGGGCCCTGTGGTCAGTGACGACCTTCTGGCCGCTGCCGGACACTCTTGGAGGAATCCGCAGAAGACTTGACTTGGCGCCATCAAGCAACCCTAAACCAGCACCGGAAACGGAAGGTTGAAGCAGAACTATGTCAGGCATCGGCGTCCCCCATCATGCGGAAAATGAGGGCCACAAACGGGTGGGCATCTTCATCGCCGTTCTCGCCGTGGTCATGGCGATCGTCTCAGCGCTTGCGAAAGCGGAGGCCAACTCGATGATTGTCAAACAAGTCGAGGCTTCGAATGGCTACGCCTGGTACCAGGCCAAGCGGCAGCGAACCTACCTCAATGAGCTTGAATTCAGGCGAATCGAAATCGATCTGGCCGGAGCTCCCAGCGCGGCCCAACGGGCTCTACTCGAGGAACAACGGAGCCGGCTGAAGGCGAAAAACGCCGAGTACGAGACCGAGGGTAAGGAGATCCTTGTGAAATCCGACGCCACGACTAAGGCCGCGGAGTTTGCCGGCCATCGGCATCACCGGTTTGAATACGCTGAAATCCTTCTTCACATCGCGGTCGTCATGGGGTCCTTGACGCTGCTCACCGACACAAAACTATTCTTTCGCATCGGCATCGGTGCCACAGCCCTCGGGATCGCCATGGGGGTGCTGGCCTTCGTTGAAACACCCCATAAAATTCCGATTGAGGGAGCTCAAAACCCTGTTTCTCAGTCGCAAAACTCCGCTGAAAAATCGGCGAGCGGACACTGAATCTGGCTCCACATTAAACCACGATGGGAGCAACGGACCACGGATTTGGATAGAACCGGGAAAACTCCATGAAGACATCCCAAAGCTTTTCCTTTCCCCAGCTCCAGACCGAGTTGATCCCCGCACGGCAGATAGGCGGAAGGCGGCTGTTGATCGCTCTTCATGGTCTCGGTGATAGCATGGAAGGCTACCGTTGGCTTCCGGACGCTCTCAACCTGGGATGGATGAACTTTCTGTTGGTGAACGCACCCGACAGTTACTACGGTGGGTTTTCCTGGTACGACCTATACGGGGACTCCGATTTTGGGGTTCGACGAAGTCGCGGATTGTTGGGCGGCCTGTTGGACAGCCTGTCGAAGGCTGGTTTTCCATCCGGGGAAACCGTGTTGTTCGGTTTTTCCCAGGGTTGTCTCATGACCTTGGATGTGGGCTTGCGCTACGCCCACCCACTTGCAGGCTTGGTTGGAGTCAGTGGGTATGTTCATCGACCCTCGGAACTGATCGGTGAGCTTTCTCCCGTATCCAAGCGCCAGAAGGTTTTGGTGACACATGGAACCGCGGATCCGCTCATCGCCTGCGGGTTGGCACGCGGTCAGATGGAGAGTTTGCGCGACGCGGGAGTGAGCCTGACGTGGCGGGAATTCAACAAGGTCCACACCATCGACGGTGAGCAGGAACTGGGTGTCATCAGGGAATTTGTGGCCGGGTGTTACCCACAGCCTCAAAGTTAAAGGGATCCTCGACTCCTTTTTGAAGGTTGGAGGCGCGATCCCCGTTCTACTACGCCTGCCTTGTGGCAGCTTCTTAAGGGGCCGCGTCTATCACATGGATTTGACGCGGTTCGTTGATCCCAAGCTGGAGGAGGAACGCGTTCTGGTAGAGATCCCAATTCAAGCGCGGCGAAGGGATCTTGGCGGCTTGCCGTTGTCTTTCTATCTCGCGGATGGAGAGCACATCCAGGGCGACCGGATCCTTGCTCACCCAGATCTGGTTGAGGCGAGCGGAGTAATGCAGGAGGGAAGTCTGCTCGCCTTGGTATTGGCAGATGAGCGCGTCCACCAGGCACAGGGCCACCTTGTCCCCAAGCGCCGGCATCGCGTACATCTCGGGGACCACGACGGCCAATCGCGAGGGGTCGGATTCGAAACGAAGTGTGTTGTCTAGGCTCCCGAGAGTCAGGCTGGCAAACTGGCCTGATACCCCGATCTCGTTGTGGTTAAGCAGGGGGGAAACCAGGATGATCTTGGTCATCTCCCGAGTGACCAGCTTGGAA